>JBNMOZ010000032.1:0-19228 GCA_051276005.1 Bradymonadia bacterium
CGAGCACCGGCTGACCGTCGGGCGTGTCCTCGAGCCGTATTATGAGGGTCGCAACGCCCACTCGGCGCTCGCCCGAATCTTCGAATTGCAGCTGTCGGAGCTCGACGACCCCATCGAGCGCTTGGACCTGCTCAAGCGGCTGGGTGCGTTGCAACGCGACGTGCTCGACAACGCCAAGGCCGCCTTCGACGCGTATGGGCGTGCCCTTGAGGCCGACGCGGCCGACGAAGCGGTGCTCGACGCGCTGCACGCGTTGGCCGACGACGAAGGCCTGCACCCCGAGCTCGCGCAGTGCTTTGCCTTGCGCGTGCAGAGCGTCAACGACGTGCCGGTCGCGGTGGATCTCAACCGGCGCCTCGCGCGGCTGTATCAAGAGCAGCTCGAAGTGGCAGCCGAGGCGATCAAGGCCTGGCAGGCGGTCATCGACGATGCGCCGTTTGATGCCGAGGCCCTCGCCGCTCTCGACGTGCTGTACACGCTGCAAGAGAACTGGCCCGCCCTCATCGACGTCCTCCAAAGGCGCATTGAAGACGGCGCGACCCCGGATCTGCCCGACTTGCAGTGCAAGCTCGGCTACCTGTTGCAGCATGTGGGCGGCGATGTCTCTGCGGCGATCGACTTGCACCGCGCGGTGCTGCTCGATCATCCCGGCCACGCCGAGAGCCTGCGCCTCATGGAAGAGCTGGCAGCGAACCTTGAGTATCGCGCGGCGGTCGCCGACGTCCTCGATCCACTGTATCGCGACGCCGGCGCCTGGGATCGGTTGGCGCTGCTGACCGAGATGCGCATCGAGCTCGTGGACGCGCCCCGTGAGCGCGCGACGCTGTGGATGCAATCGGCCGAGCTGCGCGAAGAGAAGCTCGGGTTGAACGCCTCGGCGTTCGAGGCGCTCTTGCAAGCCTTCGGCGATGTGCCCGATGACGAAGAGGTGCGCGAGCGCCTGCTGCGTCTGGGCACGGCCGAGTCGCTGCATGCACAGCTCGCCGTGGCCTTCGACGCCGTACAGGATCACATCGCCGACCCTGAGATTCAGCTCGACGATCAGCTGCGGCTTGCAGGCTGGCAGCGCGATGAGCTGAGCAATCCAGCCCAGGCGACGCAGCACTTCCAGCGGGCGCTGGTCCTCGATCCAGGCAACGATACGGCCCTCGATGCCCTCGAGGCTCTGTATCGCGACTCGGGTGACAACTCGGCCCTCGCCGACGTGCTGCGCCAACGGGTCGATGCGCTCTTCGACCTCGAAGCAAAGCGGACGCGCCTGCTCGCGTTGGGTCGCTTGTGTGAGATGGACTTGGGTGACATCGAGCGCGCCGCTGAGGCCTACACCGAGGCGCTCGATCTCGACGACGCCGACACCGACGCATTGGACGCGCTTGAAGCACTGTTCGATCGCAGCCAAGACTACTCGGCGCTGGCTGACGTCTTGACGCGACGCGCAGGCGTGACCTACGACGAGGACGCCCTGGTGGCGATTCATCGTCGCCTGGGCTCGATTTGCTGGCAGCACCTCAGCCTGCTGCCGCGGGCAGCCGATGCCTACGAGCGCGTGCGCGAGTTGGCGAGTGGCGATCAAGAAGCCATCGACACGCTCATCACGCTCTACACCGAGCTTGAGAGCTGGGATCGTCTGCAGGATGCGCTGCTCAGCGACCTGACCAACAACGAAGACGAGCCCGATCGCGCCGCCGCGATCTTGCTGCTGCTTGCCCGCAACGCAGAGCACAACCAGGAGCGCCCCCACAGCGCCGTCGACTACTATCGGCAAGTGCTCACGGTGCGCCCCGCCGATCACGAGACGATGGCGGCACTCGAGCGGCTCTATCGCGGCTCCGAGCGCTGGTACGACCTCGTGGAGGCATGGCGCGCGCACCTCGAAGCCATTGACGATGCGAACGCGCAGGTCGATCTGCGCATCAAGATCGCCAATGTCGCGCGGGCCGAACTGTACGACGCCGATCTCGCTATCGAATGCCTCAACGCGGTGCTCGAGAGCCAGCCCGGCCACGGCCGAGCGCTCATCGCGCTGGCGCAACTGCACCAACAGGCAGGTGATTGGGCGCAGGCGTCCACAGCGCTGGAGCGCGTTGCGCAGACGGCGACCGAGCCGGCTGACCGGGCCGCGGCCTACCTCGCGATGGGCGAGCTGCAACGCGACCACCTCAACCAGCCTGAGCTGGCCCGCGGCGCGTTCGAGCGTGCCCTTGAGCTGGCTGACCTGCCGGCCGCGGCCAACGGCCTGCTGGTGATGGCCCGCGCAGATGGAGATGACGCCAAGGTCGTCGAGCTGCTCGGCCGACGACTCGATGCGCTGGACGGAGATGCACAACTGCCGGTTCTACAGGAGCTGGCGACATTGTATGGCAGCATGGGTGAGTCCGCGAAGGCCGTCACCTGTCTCGAAGACGCACACGCTCTGGCGCCCGACGACCTCAAGATCGCCGACGCGCTGCTCGATGCCTACTTCGCCGCGGATCGTCACGCCGACGCGCTGCCGCTGCTCAATTCGGTCATCGCGATGCTCAAGACGGCGCGGCGCAACCGAGATTTGTTCCGCTACAACTATCGCCTGGGCTGCGTTGCGGAGGCGCAGGGCAATGACGACGAGGCGTTGGCAGCCTATACGGCATGCTTCGAGTTCGACGCGACGTACGTGCCGAACCTGCTGCGCCTGGCCAAGATGCACTACCGACGCGAAGACTGGGATCCGGCGCTCAAGGTCTATCAAACGATCCTGTTGCACCAGATGAAGCTCGACAAGTCCGATCGAGTCGACGTCTTCTACCACCTCGGTCAGGTACGCTTGGCCCGCGGCGAGGAGCGGCGGGCCAAGAACATGTTTACCCGGGCTTTGAGCCAGGATCCCAACCACGAGCCGAGCAAGCAGGCCCTCGCGGCGCTGTAGCCTCGGCTGACCACGGCAGGCGAGCTGCGCCAGAGCGCGCAGTCGCTGCAGGAGGATGCGTGCGAGACACGCTGTTTATCGGCGCTTTGGGTCTTCTGCCCAAGAACGCCTGGAGTCGAGCCATCGGCGCGGTCGCACACGCGCCCCTGCCCCGCCCGATCTGCCAGGCGGCGATCCGTGCGTTCGCGAAGGCCTACGACATCAACGTCGACGACGCGGAGCTTCCGTTGGATGCCTACCGCACGGTGGGCGAGTTCTTTACCCGTCGCTTGCGATCGGGCGCGCGCCCGATCGATCGCCGCCCCGGCTTCGCGGTCGCCCCCTGTGACGGCAAGGTGCTCAACTCAGGGCGCATCTCGAATGGCACTTTGATTCAGGCGAAGGGCCGTCGCTTCAGCCTCAACGAGCTGTTGCAGAGCAACACCGAAGCGGCGCAGTTCGAAAACGGCAGCTGGATCACGATCTACCTCAGCCCCCAGGACTACCACCGGGTCCATCATCCTGTAGAGGGCGAGATCACCGCGGCGCGCTATGTGCCCGGGCATTTGTGGCCGGTCAACCGCCCTTCGGTGGAACAGGTCCCCGACCTGTTCTGCATCAACGAAAGGCTGATCACGTACGTCGACAGCCCGCTGGGGGCCGTGGCGACGATCATGGTCGGCGCGACCTCGGTTGGCCGCATCACGACGGCCTATGACGCATCGATCAGCACCAACACGGGCCAGCCTGGCGGGCGACGCGAGTACCCCAGCGGCCTGCGCGCCGCGCGGGGCGATGAGCTGGGCATATTCCACCTTGGCTCGACGGCGATCGTGTTGTTCAGCGATCCCGCGGTCAACCTGTTACCGTTGAAAGACGGCGAGGCTGTTCGTCTGGGCTCTGCCGTGGCGCGCCGCGGCTGACGGAGATTCGATTGACCAACGACTCGACAGGGCATGACCAGCTAGAGCGCATCTACGCGGAGAAGCGCGTGAGCGAAGATCCGGTCCCGTTGGCGGCCATCTTCCGCACGCGGCGTGACCGTCGGCAACAGGTACCCGCTGCTTCGGCCGACGCGACAGAGCCCGATTGGCTGCCGCCCGACGATCCCGAGGCCGACACCCCCGTGATCGAGATCGCACAGATCGAGGGTGTCGACGACCCATTTGCGTCGCCGATCACGACCACGCAAGAGGCGGAGATCTTCGACGCCGACACGCTTGTCGTCGAGGACTTCATCGACGTCGAGTCACCTACGCAACCCGAGATCCAGATCAAGACGCCCGATGACGGCGCGCACCCGTTGCGCGCCCTGATTCCGGCCGACGCTGATCCGGCCTGGGCGCGCGATGCGATCCTGGCGATCGCCAACAAGGACGCCGCGCGACTGCGAACACCGAGCATGGGTGCTTGGTTCGCCGAAATGTTCACCGAAGAGTATTTGCAGTCTCAGCCACACCGCGGCGAGGCGACCAACCAGTCAGAACTCCGCTTTTTGGACTGGGCGCTGCGTCTGCGCGGCCAGCCGGCCCGCCTGCTCGACCTGGGCTGCGGGATCGGTCGCCATGCCGTCGGCTTCGCCCAGACCGGACATGACGTTGTCGGCATCGACCTCAGCGAGACGATGCTGGCGTATGCCGCCCGCCTCGCCGAGCAGGCACAGTGCACCGTCGACCTACAGCAGATGGACATGCGCGATCTGGCCTGCGAAGAAGAGTTCGATGCGGCCTGGTGCATGAACACGACGTTTGGCTACTTCACCGACGTTGAGAACCTCATGCTGCTGCGCGCATTGCACCGCGCATTGAGACCTGCTGGCCGACTCGTCCTCGACGTGCTCAATCGTGATCACGCGCTGCAATCGCTGCCGACGCGCAACTGGTGGGAGGGCGACGGCTGCCTGATTCAAGAAGACATCGAGTTTGATGCGCGTCACAGTCGCGTTGAGATTCGACGCTATCTGGTCTTCGCCGACGGACGCGAACGGGTCCATGACATCTCGATTCGGCTATTCAGCCTTCACGAGTTGGTGCACCTGCTGACCCTCGCTGGCTTCGCCGTCGACAGTGTCTCAGGCAGCCTGCATACACCGAGTGCGTACTTTGGTGGTGGCAGCGAGCGGTTGCTGGTTGTCGCGCGGCGGCTCGAAGACTGAGCCGCGTATGCCAGACGCCGGCGCACCTCGCCCGTCGCGGCCCAGCCACCCAGAGACAGCCACCCAGAGCTTATTGAGAGTTGCGGCAGCAGCGCAAAGGCTCGCCGTGTCGGACACGCTCTTTCGCTCTTCATAGGCTCGGTGCGAGGCGTGCCCACGCCCGGGAGGCGTCCCCACGCCCACGCCTATCACCGTCGCCTAGCAACCTGTGCGCATAGAGCCGTCAAGCGATGTGCGTCAAGCGATGTGCGCCCAGGTTCGTTCCGATCAAGGCGCGAATCCGAGGCAATACCGAAAGTATTGAGAGGGTTTGAAGCGTCGAGTCGCCCAAATCTTGGGCGTGTAGCGCGCCGTGTGGCGAATGCGCTGCGGGCTGTTAGCGACGGCGACGGCGGAAGCGTGTCCGCTTGCGGCGGTCCTTCTCGCGCTCTTTGGCGGCTGGATCCTCGACGCCTTCGATCTGCTCGTAGATGAGCAGACCCGCGGAGCGCACGAAGCCATCAGGCGACTTGCGATCGAACTTGCCGCTGACGACGTATTGCTCACCCACCTCAAGCAGGTCGGAGAGCGCTTCGCTCAAGTTGGCGAGAACCAACTTCTTGTCGCCACCGGCAGGCGCATCGGCCAGCCAGACCCGATGCTGGCACTTCTTGCCCTTGGGGCATTCGTACTTCGAGATCACATGGCCGCGCACCACGACCTTCTGGCCGAGGTGCTTGGCCTTGCGCGCCAACAGCCCGTCGATACGCATGGTCTGATCGGCGTGCGTCTCAGGCGGCAGCGAGCCTTCGAGCGTGATCATCGGCGGCAGGTCCACCCGCGCGGGTGGACCCTTCGGCGTGGAGTCGACGCTCTTGTCGTCGGCAGCGGTCGGCGGCGTACAGGCCGCAGCAACGGCGCATAGCAAGGTGAGCATCAACAGGCGCAAAGGTCCTCCTCGGGCAAATCCTGATCGGAGCGAAGCTGACGGACCGGGCGCTCGAAATATGCCGACCCTCCCATCTACGCCGCAGCGGGCCTGATCCAAGAACATCAGGCAGGCTTTGGCAACGCCGAAGATCGAGCTCTTCGGCGATATCGAGTCTTAGGAGGGGGGCATGCAGGTCACGCCGGCACCCCAGCGCAACCCTGAGCCTACCGACTAATCACGCGCAACCTCGATGCGCACGGTGCGGCGACCCATCGCCTCACCATTGACGGCTTCGATCAGGTCTTCGACGAACTCCTCGTTGACCTGCAGGTAGCTGTGACGGCCACGCAAGTCGACGTCGAGGATGTCCTCGGGCCACAAGCCCGCAAGGTCTGAGATCGCCGCGCGCAACACGTTGGCGTCCTCGACGTCCCGCTTGCCCAGGTTGACGAACAGACGAACCGAATCGTCGTCCATGGCGGTCTCGGCAACCGGGGCCGGGGCCGCCGCCTGCTCGGGCTCGGGTGCCGGCTCAGGCTCGGGCGCAGCGTCAGGCGCAGCGTCAGGCGCAGCGTCAGGCTCTGCGGCCTCGACCACGGCCTCCGACTCGGGCTGCTTGCGCGAACGGCGCCGACGACGAGGCGGCTCTTCCTGAGCAGCTTCTGCCTCGACGGCTGCGGCCTCGACGGCTGCGGCCTCGACGACTGCGGCCTCGACGACTGCGGCCTCGACGACTGCGGCTTCGACGACTGCGGCCTCGACCGGCTCAGGTGCCGCTTCGACGACTGCGGCCTCGACCAGCTCAGGTGCCGCTTCGACGACTGCGGCCTCGACCGGCTCCGGTGCCGCTTCGACGACCGGCGTCGACTCGGCCTTGGGCGCGCTGCGCGACCGGCGACGCCGAGGGGCCGGCTCTGCAGCCGTCTCGGGCGCTGCGGGCGCTCCACCCTCGGGGGCCGCCTCAACCGCGTTCTCGGCCGGCGCCTGCGCAACCGGCTTCTCTTCGACGGGTGCCTTGGCCTGGTTCGCCGGACCACGGTATTCACCGCGCATCGTCTTGACGCGGTCGGCCACGTTCTGAACCGTCTGCTGACGACCACCCGGTGCCACGTGGCGCGGCTTGGGCACATCGTCGAGCAAACCGCCAAAGCCGGCCGCCTTCTTGGGGCCCGTCTCGAACGCCTTGAGCAGCGCCTGCACCACCTCGACCGCGTCATCGCGCTCGAGGATCCGCATGGTCTGCGCGCGCAGATCCTTGTCTTCTATGGGTCCGACTCGGTCTAGAATGCGCTGCACGATGCCGTCGGTGCGCTTCTCTTCAGTCCGCAAATCGATCTCCGCCTGTGTGGGCATGGTGCGCTCGGTCAGAGCGACGTCATAGAGCCGCTTGAGGTAGTAGTAGACCCCGATCTCTCGAGGACCGATCAGGCTGATGGCCACACCCGTGTGTCCCGCACGGCCGGTACGGCCAGTGCGGTGGATGTAAGACTCAGCCGACTCGGGCAACACGAAGTTGATGACGTGGCTCAGGGTGGCAATGTCGATACCGCGCGCGGCGATATCGGTGGCCACCAAGAAGCGCAGCGTCTTGTCCTTCGCGCGCCCCATGACACGCTCACGATCACGCTGGTTCATCTCGCCGTTGAGGTACTCGGCGTCGAACCCCTCACGCTTGAGATGCCGGCAGACAATCTCGGTGTCTTTGCGCGTGTTCGTGAAGATGATCGCGCTCTCGGGCTGCTCGAACTTGAGCACCCGCATCAGGTCGCGGGAGCGACCCACGCCACTGACCATGTAGTAGATGTGCTCGACATCATCGGCCGCGACGTTCTCTTCGACGAGCGACAAGAACTCCGGCTCACGCATATAGCGCTTAGCGTACCGCTTGACGTCCTCGGGGATCGTCGCCGAGAAGAGCAACGTCTGCCGGTCTTCGGGCACGAAGCGCATGATCTGCTCGAGCTCGCGGGCGAAGCCCACGTTGAGCATCTCATCGGCCTCGTCGAGGATCAGCATCTTGAGCTTGGTGAGCTTGATCGTGCCGCGCTTGAGGTGATCGAGCACCCGGCCGGGTGTCCCGCACACGATGTTCGCGAAGCGCGACTCGGCGACCTGCTTCTCGAAGCTGGCGCCGCCGTAGATCGACATCGATCGGATGTCGCCAAAGCTGGCGAGGCGAGTGAACTCTTCAGCGACCTGTTTGGCGAGCTCGCGCGTGGGCGCCAGCACGAGGGCCTGGATGCCCTTGGGCTTGTCGCCCAGCGCTTCGATCAGCGGGATGCCAAATGCGGCCGTCTTGCCCGTGCCCGTCTGCGACTGGACCATCAGGTCGCGACCCGTCGCAACGAGCGGGATCGCCGAGCGCTGAACAGGCGTCGGGGTGGTGTAGCCAATGGCGTCGAGCGCCTTGTGCATCGTCGCCGAGAGCGGCAGGTCGGAAAACTGAAAATCGGTCATCAGGCGGGAATTGCCTCCTGGGGCTCAGGGCCCCGTAAGCGTCCGGACTGCTGTTGCGCACGCCCGAATGCGGGGGACGACCTCTGGACCGACAGAGCTCGTCTCGTCGTCGTGGGTGCCCCAGCCTTCGGCAGGTCGGACGAACCCGGGATCAACTTGAAGTCACGCGCCGCCTGTTGCCCAGTGCGTGCGGCCCGAGCCCGATTGCTCGGCGATGCCGGCGGGTCTCAGTTCGCGAACGTGCAAAGGCGCCGGCGCTGCTGCAATTTCCGGCGCGAGCGGGTCGTCGGGCACGACCGTCGCGCCGAAGCTGCGACTGCCGCTGTACCCGCCCAAAGCCAGTTTGGGGAACCGTCCCCCGCGCATTAATTACAGGGTCTGCGCCCCCCGGTCAAGACTGCTGGCGGCCTCGCCGCACCACCCGCTGAGCCTCGAACTCCCTCGGCTGCATACAGATTGCGCCCCCGACTCTGAGCGCGACCCGTCGGCCGCCATCCCGCAATCGCGGTTGCGCAGTGCACGGGCTCGCGCGACGACAGTCAGCGTAGTGTGGGTGAAGGACCATCGATGCGCTGCATCACGCGATCGCAGCGCATCTTCAGGCTGCCGACCGACTCGACCGCACATCGACGCATCGCGGCCTTCGCGCTCGCGTGAGGAAACCGACTCATCACGCCGACGGCCATGCGTCGCACGCGGTCAGAGGCCAATTGGTCAAAGACCGCAGCCAGCCGCCGTGCACCCCGTTGCCCACCCAATAGGCCCATCATGCGCACCCGCGCCAGATGGTCGTCTTCGGGGATGCCCGCCATCGTCAGCGGCACCATCAATCGATCGAGTTGCGCCTCGCTCAGCGACGACCGGAGCCGATCGGCATGCTCGACCAACGCCTCGTGTCCGATGCGCCGAGCGACCTGGGCAGGATGGCTAAGAAGGTTGATCCACTCACCGACCGACTGCTCAGGCGCGCGCGGCTCTCGCCGACGCCAACGACGCGCAAAGGCGATCGCCTGCCGTTGCGTCCGCGGCTCGACCTGCAGGGCCCGCCGGGCGTCACACCGGTACACCCACCCGTCGCCATCACGCAGCAGCGGCATCAAGACCAACGCCCCCGCTTTGAACTGATGCAATTGGGCTCCGCGCTGAACGACCTCTGCCCGCACAGGCGGAGATCCATCGATCACGGCGACCCGCTCGACGCGCGTAACCGCGCTGCCCAATTCGATCCGTGTCGAATCAACAGCGCGCATCAAGCCGACGTCATCGCCGGCACGCAGCACCGCCTCCGCCCCCTGAAGGGCCGCGCCTGGTCGCGCCAACCCCAAGAGCAACGTCATCCAAAGCATCATCATTTGTGCTCCTTGTCCCGCGCAGCCAGCAAAGACGACAGCGCCTGACGCAACCCCGAATCATCGATATCAGCCGTCCTTGGATCCAATGGGACCGGCGGCGGCGCCGGCAGACGCTCCGCCTTCGGAGCCCGCTCAATCGTTCGCAGTTGGAATCCACGCGACGTCTCGAGCACCGCGCGCAGCCGTCGACGAATCGGCGCTCGCTGCGCATACAACGCCTCACGCCAATCCGCTCCGCGCGCACCAATGATTAAATATCCGTGAGGCGTAAACCCAAGCGGCTCCGCGTGGCGCGCGAGCGTCGCACCGAGAATATTCGTCCAAGCGAGGCGCACACGCTCAATAGGGCTGCGCCGCGTCTGCGCCAACGGCAGCAACACCGTGCCCAGGCACTCAGCGAGACGATCTGGGGTAGAGTTTCGGTGCGCCATTGCCTTGGAGAAAAGCCGCCCAGAGCGGCCATGTCAAACCCCGTTGTGGACGCGTCGAGTCAAAGGGCCCCCCTTTTTCATTGATCACCCATAAGAGGATTGCTATAAGCCCGTCGCCCATCGAGTCCCTGAAGGCGCGTAGCTCAGTGGAAGAGCACCTCCTTGACGTGGAGGTGGTCGGCGGTTCAATCCCGCCCGTGCCTACCATTCGTGAACGCGCTCGTCTTTGGCGAGCGCGTTCTTTTTTTCGGTGCCAACCGATGCCCGTTCGCGGGACGGCGCCCTTGAAGAAGAGAGCGACCGATGCCCAAGATGAAGACCAACCGCGGCGCGCGTAAGCGTTTCAAGGTTACAAAGAGCGGCAAGATCCGGTTCAACCGAGCTGGTCGGCGTCACATCCTGACGAAGAAGTCCAGCAAGGTGAAGCGCCAGAAGCGCGCCAGCGCCGAGCTCACCACTGGTGATGCCCGGCTCGTGCGGCGTCTGCTGCCCTACGCTTGATTTGATCAGTCGGGGGCACCGCTCCCGACATCATCCCCACCGGACGCGCGTTGAACACCATTTGTCTGGCCTCGCAGCCACGACTCGGGACGTGTGACCGTATAGGAGTTTAGTATGCCTCGCGTACGCAGAGGGTTTAAGGCGCGTCGTCGCCGTAACCGCGTTCTCAAACTTGCCAAGGGCTACCGCGGCGCACACGGCCGGCTGTACCGCAGCGCCGTCGAAGCCGTCGAGCGTGCACTGTGCTATGCCTATCGCGACCGCAAGCAGCGCAAGCGCGCCTTTCGTCGCCTTTGGATCGTGCGCATCAACGCCGCGACCCGCCAGCACGGCCTGTCCTACAGCCGCTTCATCAATGGGCTCAAGAACGCGAACGTCGACCTCGACCGACGCGTTTTGGCCGAGCTTGCCATCAACGATCCGGCTGCCTTTGGCGACGTCGTTCGTGTCGCGCAAGACGCCATCAAGTAGCCACCCGGCCCCGCCGCCGGCACTCCGGCACGGCAATCTCTGGGGCCAAGTCACGACCATTGTTGATGAATTCGCGCCGGAGCCGTTGACAGGCGACCGGCGCTGAGACTATAGCTGCCCCGGCTCATCGCTGGGTCTGCAACTCCTTTGCTCTTCTTTCTGGCTCTTCTTTCTGGGACGCGAAAATGACCAAGGCCGATATCATCGAGCGCGTATACGAGAACCTCGGTGGACTCTCGAAGAAGGAGTCTGCGGAGATCGTCGAGATGGTCTTTGAGACCATCAAGTCGACGCTCGAACGCGGCGAGAAGATCAAGATCAGTGGGTTTGGCAACTTCGTAGTGCGCCAGAAAAAGGAGCGCACCGGCCGTAACCCGCAGACGGGTGAGGAGATCAAAATTGCTCCGCGCAAGGTGCTCACCTTCAAGCCCAGCCAGGTGCTCAAGAACGCGATCAACGCTTAGCTGACACCGGCTTGCGAAACACGGAGGATCAGGCGCATGTCGTCCACCCGCGGCGATCTGCCCGCCATCCCCGACAAGCACACCTTCAAGATCGGCGAAGTCGCTCAACTGGTGGGCGTCAAGACGCATGTCCTCCGCTTCTGGGAGCGTGAGTTCGCCTCGATCCGACCCCGCAAAGGCAGCAACGGTCATCGACTGTACAGTCGCAGCGACGTCGAGCAGCTGCGCGACGTGCGGGCGTTGCTGCATGACCGACGAATGACCATCGCCGGTGCGCGCGCGTTGCTCGACCAGGGCGACGAGGCGGTGCAGTCCATGCTCATGGGCCCGCCTGTCGAAGCCGCGTCAGCGTTGGATGCTGCCCTGACCCAGCAGGCCGCGCTGCAGACCCAACTCACGCACATGCAGACGCAGGTCAAACGCCTCGAGCGCGCGGTGAGCCGAGCCGAAGAAGAGGCCCAGTTCTGGCGTGTTGCAGCCCAGACGGCCGAGGGCAAGCTCGACGCGGTCACGGCGTCCGTGACCCACGAAGTTGATCGACTCGCTGCCCTCTTTGCCGTCGATGATTAACGACGATTCGTGTTTCTGCCGAACTTCCCCCGGGGGAGATTACCAACGATGGCCGGCACTTGAAGATGAAACACTTGATGCGGCGTGGAAGGCTTGACAGCCGCACAGTGGATGGATAAGTTCCCGTCCCAATGTCCGGGGTGTAGCGCAGCCTGGTAGCGCACTTGCATGGGGTGCAAGTGGTCGGAGGTTCGAATCCTCTCACCCCGACCGAAGCCGCGGAGCAGTCCCTTTTGGGGTCAGGCTCCGCGGCTTCTTTCTTTCGGACTGTCTGACCTTCGAGCGGCATTCTTCGTAGGGCGCAGGGTCGACTTGGCCAGTGGCCGTCTTTTTCGTACGGTTTTTTGCCTCTGCGCCAAATCTAAGGATGATACGAAGCGCTGCTTCGCGTCGGTCTCTGCCGGTCGCCGCGGCTCTTCATCACGAGGGAGTTCATGACCACCACCGCTCGCCCCAACATCGTCCGCCGCATGTACGACTGGGTGCTCGGCTGGGCGGACTCCCCGTACGGCCTGCTGGCGCTGGGCCTCATCTCGTTCGCCGAGGCCAGCTTCTTCCCGATCCCGCCGGATGTCCTGCTCATCGCGCTCGTACTCGGCGCCCGCGAGAAGTGGATCAAGCTCGCTCTGGTGTGCAGCCTCGCGTCTGTCGCGGGTGCAATTGCAGGCTACTGCATCGGTTCGGGTCTCTGGTCAGCCGTCGATACCGTCTTCTACACGTACGTGCCGGGCTTCACGCCCGAGAAGTTTCAGTACGTCGGGGAGTTGTACAAGGAGTACGACTTCTGGCTGGTCTTCGCGGCCGGCTTTACGCCGATCCCGTTCAAGGTCATCACCATCACCGCCGGCGTCTTTGCGTTGAACTTGCCGATGTTCCTGCTCGCGTCGACGCTCTCTCGCTCGGCGCGCTTCTTCATCGTGGCCTTCCTGCTGTATCGCTATGGCGAGAAGATCCGCGACTTCATCGACAAGCGCTTCAATCTGTTGGCGATTCTCTTCACGGCTCTCCTCATCGGCGGCTTCCTCATCCTCAAGGTGGCCATGAAGTGACGCGCCTTTGGACCCTTGCCATCACCGCAGTGAGCCTGCTCGCCTGCGGTGCCCCGCAGCCTCTCGGGCCCGATCCGTACGCAGACTCGTATGCGGCAGAGCCCGTGTATGAGCCGAGCATTCCCCCACCCGCTGGGATGCTCGTGCGCAGCCAAAGCGGCAAGCCGCCGGCGCTGAAGGGGACGTGGTACACGGTCAAGCGTGGCGACTTCATCAGCGCTATCGCCGGCCGGCATGGCATCGCGACAGAAGACGTGGTCGAGCTCAATGGCCTCGCGAATCCCGAGAAGCTTGAGGTCGGCCAGACCCTCTTCTTGTACAACTCCGACGGCAAGCAACGGGCCACGACCACTCAAAGTGCTGGTCGAGCGCCCGTCGATGCGCCCCGCGTTGGGGTCACCACCCGACAGCGCAGGGCCCCGTTTATCTGGCCGGTGCGCACGGGCAAACTTGTCAGCTACTTCGGCAAGCGCGGCGCGACGATGCACCAAGGCATCGACATCAAGGCGCCCGTGAAGACCAAGATCTACGCCATCGCCGATGGGCAGGTCATCTACAGCAACAACAAGCAGGCCGGGTACGGCAACCTGGTCATCATTCGCCATGCCAACGAGGTCGTCAGCGTCTACGCTCATAACCGAGTAAACAGGGTTGACGAAGGCGATCGGGTTCGGCAAGGTCAGGAGATTGCTGAAGTCGGGCAAACGGGGAGTACCACAACCCCACACCTGCACTTCGAGCTCCGGGTCCGGGGCAAGGCTCAGAACCCCTTGGTTCGCCTGCCCGCGACCAATAATCTCAACCGCTGACCGAGGCGAGCATGGACGACGTGAAGGCGCTCATTCGAGATGTTCCTGACTTCCCCAAGCCAGGGATTGTCTACAAGGACATCTCGCCCGTCCTCCAGGACCCGGCGGCGTTCAACGCGGTGCTCGATGCCCTTGAGATCAGGGCGCGCGCGGCGGGCGCTGAGTCGATCGTCGGCGTCGAGTCTCGTGGCTTCATCTTTGGCGCGCCCTTGGCTGCGCGCCTCGGCTTGCCCTTCGTGCTCGCCCGCAAGCCCGGCAAGCTGCCGGCCAAGACCTACGCGGTCGAATATGAACTCGAATACGGCACCGATCGCCTCGAGATGCATGTCGATGCACTCCAAGCGGGCACCGCGGTCGTCATCGTCGACGATCTGCTCGCCACGGGCGGCACCGCAGAAGCGGCGTGTCTCCTGGTCGAAGCCGCCGACGCGAAGGTTGTCGGCGTGTTTGTCGTCATTGAATTGACCTTCCTGGGCGGGGCTGCTCGACTCGAGCCCCGGCCGGTACAGAGCCTCGTGAGGTACTGACCGGCCGCGCTCGCCGCCGGGACACTGCCGGCCAGCGCACCACTACTTTGAAATTGTCGCCTCCCGATGGAGGCTTAAGCTCCCATAGCTCAGGTGGATAGAGCACAGGTTTCCTAAACCTGGTGTCGCAGGTTCGAGTCCTGCTGGGGGCGCTCTGCTCGCCAGCCCACCGACGGTGGGCGCGAAAGAAAAACGCTCGACACGTCGTTGGTTCTGCCAGGAACCAGCCGACACGGACGGGTGGACGCTCACAGGGGTGAGCGTCTTGAGACGGATGGAGATGAGCGATGCGATTGCGAGATATCAGCGACCTGATTCGAGACCTCATCGAGGGCGACGCCGAGCGTTTCCTTGATGGCAATCTGCCCCACGCCCTCGTACAGGACGTCGGCGATGTTCAGCTCGTCTACCGAGCGGTCGAGGGCACCAGTCGCAAAGCCGACCTGGTGCCTTGGCTGGTCTACAGCTTCGATCCCTACGCCGGCCTCATCGATCCGTTCAACGTCTACCCCGGCCGCTATTGGGCCATGCAGCGGATGCACCGCCAGCCCTCGGGCCTGCCCGAGTTGGTCACCCATGTGACCCGCAAGCTGCCCAGCGCGAGCGAAGCGATTGCCCCCGACTTGTATATGAGCTTCAGCCACAGCAGCCGCGTGGAGAGCATCATCAAGAAGGGCGAAGAGTCCAGCCTCACGCTGTTCCATCGCGGCGGCCTGATGGAGACCGATCGCAGCAAGCTGCCGCGCGCGGATTGTATCGCGGGTATCAGCACCGCGCTGCCCGAGGGCTTCGTCGAGGACAACATCCCCGGCGTGGTCGATCTCGACGGCGATCCGGTCGTCTTCTTGGGGCAGCTGGTGTTCTACAACGGCTTCCGCACCGTCGACCGGGCCAAGCTGCGCACGTTCTTGTTCAACTGCACCGCCGTCGCGACGGCAGCGCGGTACGTGCGCAACGAGGTGCGCAAGCTGGTCCCCCGCGCCGCAGTCTGAGCCGCGCCGCAGTCCAACTCCCCCTCCCCTTCGCGAGCTGACTCAGCCGCCCGAGCTGACTCAGCCGCCCGAGCTGACTCAGCCGTCCGATCTGACTCAGCCGCCCGCGTCGGCGTCGGGTAAGTCCTCGACCAGAGCACGGTATTTGACGGTGCGTGCGCCTGGATCGGGGAAGCGCACCGGCGCCAACGTTTGCACGACACACACCGGAAAATTCTTCGACGGCGCGCTCTTGGCGTGAAACCCCGTGGCCAGTACATTGCCGCGCGGCCCCACATACATCGTCAGGTGAAACGGACCGTCAAACCCATGGGTCGTCCGGCATCCACGGATCAAGTCGCGGTGTTTGCGCAGCGTCGCATAGCCCCAGGCCTCGTTGACCGGCTGAGCCAAGCGGCGCGCGCGCTCGTTCCACGTGAACGGGAAGATGAACTTCGCAGGTCCACCCCCCTGAGGCTGCGGGAACTCAAGGAAGCTGCCCGTCTGCACCAGACAATCTTCGACCTTCCAGCTGCCCAGATCCGATTCACTCACGTGCACCGACGACACGCGACCGGTGGGTGCCACCACGAAGCTCAACTGCACCTCGCCCGAGACGAAGCTGCCCTCGGAGCGACCGAAGCAATTGTTAAACCCGGCCATCTGCTGATTGATCACGTCGAAGACCTGATCGTCATCGAGCGAGCCCAGCAAACCTTCGACGGCCATGCCATCATCGCGGCGCTGCGGCGGGGGTGACTCGGCGTCGGGTGGCGGCTTATGCTCGAAGCTCGGGCGTTTTTGTACAGTTGGGCCGCACGCCATGAGGGCGCAGCCAGCGAGGCAAATGAAGAAAGTTCGGCGCATGGCGCGACTCTACCGATGATGCGCACGCCCAACAACCCGCCGGCGGTCAGTGTGGTGATGGCGGTGCGGGACGGCGCTGCCTGGCTCGACCCCACCCTGCGCAGTCTGATGAAAGTACGCCGACCGCAGGTCGAGTTCGTCGTCGTCGACGACGGCAGCACCGACGCGACGCCGGCGATTCTCGCGGCCGCTCTGGCGAGCGACCCTCGCTTTTGCATCTTGCCGAGCCCAAAAGCGGGCCTGGTCTCGGCGCTAAATCGAGGCCTCGAAGCCGCGCGGGCCCCGTGGGTCGCCCGCCTCGACGCGGACGATGTGCTGCACCCCGCCCGGCTGAGCCGGCAACTGCGGTTGGCGACAGAGGCGAACCTTGATGTGATTGGCTCTCGCATTCGGTGCTTCCCAACTCAAAAGATCTCGCGGGGTCTGCGCCGCTATGAACGTTGGCAGAACAGCCTGCTTACGCAGCATGACCTTGCGTTGAATCGCTTCGTTGAGAGCCCGTTGGTGCATCCATCGGTGATGTTTCGCGCCGCAGCGGTGCGCGCGATCGGTGGCTATCGCGACATGGGGTGGGCGGAGGACTACGACCTGTGGTTGCGCTTGTTCGCCGCCGGCGCACGATTCGGTAAGCATCCTGATCACTTAACGTTCTGGCGTGACCACCCCAATCGACTGACCCGCACGGCCGAGCACTGCTCCGCAGATGCCTTCCGAGCCTGCAAGGTCGAGCATTTGCTGCGTGGCCCCCTGCACTCGGGTCGATTCTGGATGGCCGGCACCGGACACGACGCCAAGCGCCTGACCCGCTGCCTGCTCGCCAAAGGCGCCGAGTTGATGGGCTGGTTCGACATCAACCCCCGCCGACTCGGTCAGCGCATTCATGGCGCGCCGGTCATCCGCGCCCGTGCCGATGCCCCCGACGGGGTGCCGGTGCTCGCCGCTGTCGGCGCTGTCGGGGGCCGCGCCGTGATCCGAGCGCAGTTCGAGGGCTTCGGCTGGCGCGAGGGCGAGCAGTTTTGGTGCGTGAGCTGAGCGCACGCTCGACCGTGACCACGCAGACACGCTCGCGCCGCTCTGCTGCGTGGCAATCGGCATAGCGCCTGGCACCGAATTGGCTATGCTGATGGGTGAGGTCGAACCAAGACCCCCGCCCACGCCCGAGGAGATCACTATGCGAGAGACCCTGCCGGCCCGCCCGCTGCGCCCTGATGTGCTCAAACGCGGGGGGGTCAAGCGCGGGATCCTTGCCGGCGGGATGGCCTTCGGCGCGCTGCTGGCCACCCCGGCGCTGGCGGACGAGATTTCGGGCACCAGTTGGCAAAGCGGCCGCTTCGAGTTTGGCCCGCGCCTGACGCACATCTCATTGCGCGATACCCAGAGCGAGGCGACGCTACCGATGGGCGGGCTCGGCGTCTACATGCGGTACCGCATCACCCGGCGCTGGGGCGCTGAGGCGACGATCGATGCCGTCATGGCGGACCAACTGACGAGTCAGTCGCCCGGCGAGGTCAGCCGCGTTACGGCGCCCGCGACGCTGTCGGCCATGTTCTATCTGTGGCCCGACGATGCGACCCAGTTCTATATTTTGGCAGGTGTCGGCTCAGCCGATCACGAGATCGATTACGCAGCCCTGGGCGAGACGCACACCTACACGACGCCGGTCAGCACCTTCGGCGTCGGGGTGCAGTACCGCACCGAGAGCGTTCGGTATGACGCGTCGTTGCGTATTCT
Organism: Bradymonadia bacterium; assembly: GCA_051276005.1. Taxonomy (GTDB): domain Bacteria; phylum Myxococcota_A; class Bradymonadia; order UBA7976; family UBA1532; genus JBNMOZ01. The sequence continues at coordinate 18,147 of JBNMOZ010000032.1, forward strand.
CAACTTCGCGCGCCCGGATGCGCGAGCCGTCGAGGTCACCGCGCTCTCGGCGGGGCGCCCGCAGTCAGGCGACTACGCGGCCCACTCCCAAGACCGGAGTATCAGCGGCGCGATGCTCACTTTGGGGGTGCACTGGGGCTGGTAGCGCGAGGGTCTGGTCGCACGAGGGTCTGGTCGCACGAGGGGCTGGTCGCACTGGGGCTGGTCGCACTGGGGCTGGTGTGCCTCAGAGTTGACTGAACCAGCCGCATCAGCCCTTCCCGGGCTCGAGGGGCTCGGACGGCTGTTCGAGCCGGTTCTCAAAGCCCTTTTTGGGATTCGCCGAGTCTGCGACGTCATCGAGGAGCGACAGCTTCTCGCCCTCCGAGACCGCCATGACCGCCGTCACTGCCAGGTCGCCGGTGACGTTGACTGCGGTGCGGAACATGTCGAGCAGTCGATCCATACCGAGGATCAGCGCGAGGCCCAACTCGGGGATGCCCGCGGCCGTCAACACCATCGCCAACGTCACCATGCCCGCGCCTGGAACGCCCGCTGCGCCAACGCTGGCCGCGGTCGCGGTCGCCACGATGGCGATCTGGTCACCGATCGACAGGTCCATGTTGAAGACCTGCGCGATAAACACCGCGGCCACCCCCTGGTAGAGCGCGGTGCCGTCCATGTTCACGGTCGATCCGAGCGGCAGGACGAAGCTGGAGACGGAGTTGCTGATGCCGAGCTTGTCTTCGGCGCATTCCATCGAGACGGGGAGCGTCGCCGACGATGATGACGTCGAGAAGGCGATGAGTTGCGCCGGACGAATGGCCGCGAGGAACCGCCCCAGGGGCAGCTTCGCCTTGAACTTCACCAGCCCGCCATAGATGAAGAGCGCGTGCATCCCGAGGGCCAGTAGCACCACCCCCGCGTAGGCCAGCAAGGCCAGTAAGATGCTCGATCCGCTGTTGCCAATCACGTCTGCCACGAGCGCTGCGACGCCGAACGGCGCAATCTTCATGACGATGTGGATGATCATGACCATCGCGTTTTGGATCTTGTCGAAGAAGGTCACGACGATCTGCCCTTCCCCTTCCCCAAGCATGGTC
>JBNMOZ010000033.1:0-19055 GCA_051276005.1 Bradymonadia bacterium
GCCGCGAGTGGGGCAGTCAAACGATCACATGCTCTTCAACTCGCTCATCTTCGCTGCGTTCCTGCCCCTGTGCTTCGTGCTGTATTGGGGCATCGGGCAGCGCAACTGGCGCATGCAAAACGGCTTCCTGGCGCTGGCCAGTTACGCCTTCTATGCGGCGTGGGATTGGCGGTTTCTGGGGCTCATCGTCTTCAGCTCGGTGGTGGACTTCGCCCTGGGCCTGCGGCTCGCCGCCAGTGACGATCGCCGCGAGCGGCGCGCGATCCTGGGGCTCAGCCTCACGGTGAACCTGGGGCTGCTGCTCTACTTCAAGTACGCCAACTTCTTCGTCGACAGCGCGATCACCCTGCTCAACGGGCTGGGGGTGCATGTCGAGCCGCTGACGCTGAACATCATCTTGCCCATGGGCATCAGCTTCTACACGTTCCAGACGCTCAGCTACACCATCGACATCTACCGGCGTGAGCTCGAACCGACCCGTGACTTCGTCGCCTTCGCGGCCTTCGTGAGCTTCTTCCCCCAGCTTGTCGCCGGGCCGATCGAGCGCGCGCGCCGGTTGCTGCCGCAGTTTCATGGCCCCCGAGAGTTCGATCCAAGCCTGGCGGCAGACGGCCTGCGCCAGATGCTCTGGGGCTACGTCAAGAAGGTGCTCATCGCCGACAACCTGGCGCCCTTCGTGGAGCTGTGTTTCGACGCGCAGGGCCCGCACGACTCCATCACGCGGCTGATCGGCGCGGTGCTTTTCACCGTGCAGCTCTACTGTGACTTCTCGGGCTACTCCGATATGGCCATCGGCATGGCGCGGTTCTTCGGCGTCGACCTGATGCGCAACTTCGCCTACCCGTTCTTCGCGCGGTCGGCCGCCGAGCTCTGGCGGCGCTGGCACATCTCGCTGTCGTCGTGGTTTCGCGACTACGTCTTCATCCCGTTGGGCGGCAGCCGAGTGTCGCTGACGCGCAACTGCATAAACGTGCTGATCGTTTTTGGGATCAGCGGGTTATGGCATGGCGCCACTTGGGCGTTCGTCTTCTGGGGGCTGCTCAACGGGCTGTACCTGCTGCCGGGGGTCATCCGCGGCACCAAGCCCCCCACGGGCACCGTCGCCGAGGGGCGCTGGTTGCCTCGGCCGGGCGAGCTGTACGCGATGACGCAGACGTTCGCGCTGTGGGGGTTTAGCCTGATCTTCTTCCGGGCGCGCCACATGGACAAGGCGGGGCCGTACGTGAGCGACTTGTTTACGGCGGGCTACAACCCCGCTGCGAACCACGCGCAGTTCATCGCGCCGCTGTTGATGTGCCTGGGCTTGTTGCTCTGGGAGTGGTGCACGCGGATGGCGCCCCATGGCCTCCAACCGGTGCGCGCGTGGCCGCGTCCGGCGCGGTGGACGCTCTATGCAGGCCTCGCGCTGATCCTCATCGTCTTCGGCAACGCGAGCTCCCGTGAGTTCGTCTACTTTCAGTTTTGATGGGGCCAGCTTCGATGGGCACCACCACCACCCGCCGGCAAGCCGCGCGGTTCTTGCTGCGCTTCGGCGCCTTCGTCGCGCTCCTTTTGGTGATGTGCGAGCTGTTCTTTCGCGTCGTGCTCGTGGCCCGCGAGACGCCGTACCCGTGGCAGGACGAGACGTTCATGCTGCAACGCTACGACGTGAAAGGCCCAACCAGCGGCTGGTTTACGTCGGGACGGCAGGTGCAGCAGAAGAGCCGCTGGCACATCAACGCGGAGGGCTGGAACAGCGCCCAGCCGTACTTGCCGGCGGCCGACCGCGATACGCCGATGATCGCGATCCTGGGCGACTCTCAGATCGACGCGATGTACACCGAGTGGAGCGAGTCGCTGCCACACCAGCTTGAGCTGCTGGGCGACGCGCGCTTTGCGGTCTACGGGTTTGGGCACTCGGGCTACAAGATTGGGCAGTACATCACCGTCGCGCGGTACCTCGCGGCGAAGGGCTTCGAACCCGCCGTCGTGATCCTGTTCATCAACCCGGGCGACGTGTCGAGCGGCGTGGATGCCTTCGGTGCGAAGCGGCGGTCGAACAACACGCTGCTGGCGTGGGATGCGCGGGCGGCGGTCGATGGCGGCCAGCGGTTCACCGAACAGGCGCCAACCCCCTACCGCACGACGGGGTTTCGTCGGCTGCTGCGCCAGAGCGCGTTTGTGCGGTATCTCGTCTTCAACGCGCGCATCAACCCGCTGCCGGGCAAGCAGAGCGACCTGGCGCTCGGCCGCGCGACGCGGGCCCAGGAGGGGGTCGAGGCCGCGAGCGATCCGCGCTACGCCGAGGCCGTGCGGCATGTGGTGCGGCGCATTCGGGCGATCCTGCCCAAGACGACGGTGACCTTCTTGATCGACGCCGATCGCTACGCCATCTACGCCACCGGGCGCGCACAGCCGATCGGCATCAGCCCGGTGATCTCGCAGGTCTGCGCTGAAGAGGGCTGTGGCGTGCTCGACTTGACCGAGACGCTCATACGGCGGTTTGCGGAGGACGGGCGGTGGTTCAATTTCGATCACAACCCGCATTGGAACGCCTACGGGCAGCGCGTCATTGCGGACGCGGTGGCTGGCTTCCTTCGGGCGCGTGGAGACCTGCCGAGCGCAGCGCCGCGTTGAGCCGGGCGTGCGCGCCGTGAGTCGACCGTCATCGGTGGTGGCAGGTCAGTGTGCAGTCCTTATCGAGATTGATACCGAATCACCACCTGCGCGCCGGCGAGCAACATGGCGCCTTCGGCAAAAACCACAGCATTCCCAAGGGCATCGTAGCTCCAGTTGCCCACCTGCTCGAGCTCGATACCGTTGGCATCAACGATGAAGACGCGAATGGACGCTGGCTCGGGCGCGCCCGCGAGCCGGAAGGTGCGCTGCAACTGGGTGACGGTGACGTCGAGCAGCACGTCGATCACAGCGCCCCAGTCGTTGTCGCAGATGTGCAGCAGGCGCCCGCCGGTCTCGTTCGCCGCGCGGATGTACTCATCGCCGCGTTCGGCCACGCAGCCCTGATCGACCAGGCCGACGATGCCGTGCACGATGAAGCCCGGCCAGTTGTTGCGAATGAAGAACAGCCGGAAGTCGGGCCAGTCCATATCGGACTCATCGTCGGTGACCACCACGAACTGCAGCAGGCTGCCCGGCCGCAAAAAGTCGCGATACGACGAGCCCGCGCAGCGGTCGAAGCACTCAATAATGCGCTCGAACGCGTCGTTGGAGTCGACCTCGCGGTCGAGATGGATGAAGCGGTCGGTGTCGGCGCAGTTGGGCCCGGCGAGGGGCTCGGGGATGCAGATGTCGGGGTTGTTGCGACGCGTCCCGCGCTCTGAGACCAGCACCACATGATAGTCGACGTTGGCCTGGGCCAGCCGGGTCGCGAAGGCGCCCAGGTTGCGCTCTACCTGATCGACCGTGTCGTCCATGCTGCCGCTGTTGTCGACCGCCATCACGAAGTCGACGGGCCGACCGTCGCGCTGCTCGCCGACGATGAACGACTCCTCGGAGTCGCCAAAGCCCGGCACGCCGCCCTCGCCGCCGCCGCCGCCCATCGGCGCAGCGCCGCCGCTGCCGCCCATGCCCAGCGCGTCGCAGAACTCATCGACGAGGCCGTCGCAGTCGTTGTCGAGCATGTCGCAGTCTTCGGCGACCGGGCCCTGGCTGCCGGCGCACGGCCCGTAGGCTTCACCGTTGGGCTCGCACATGCGCATGCCGTCGGTGCACTCGCCCACGCCTTGGGCCTGGACCGGACCGGCGAAGCAGATCTCGGTGCCGTTGCAGGGGCAGAAGATCTCGTCGACGTTGCCGTCGCAGTCGTTGTCGACCGCGTCGCAGCGCTCGGGCACCGACAAGCACCCCGGCTCGCGACCGGCGCCGCCTTGGCCGCCCGCGCCTGCCTCACCGCCTTGACCGGCACCGCCGCCTTGCGCGCCCGCGCCGCCGCCGCCGCCTGCGCCGCCTACCCCCGCGGCGCCGCCCTGTCCGACGATCGGCGGCAACGGTGGGGCGGCTGCGTCGCCGTCTCCAGGGTCAGCGACCGATCCGGTGCAGGCCCCCAAGAGCCCGATGAATCCCAACAACCCCAAATGTGCCGCGCGCATAGACCCCTCCTCGATTCACCACATCTCGCAGAGTGTACGCTTGCAGCGCGGGCTTTGTCACCGGCTTGGGGTTGCGCTTCGAGGCATTGTGCATATAAGTCATGGTCAATCCTCGCCAACCCTCCCGGAGAGCGCTATGCAGCAGCCGCAGAACGAGTATTTACAACAGGTCGTGCAGAACAAGGTCGCGGTCGAGAACCAGCTTCGGCGTAAGAGCCCGTCTTCGGCTGCGGTTCAAGAGCGGGGCTTCGCTCCGATTGGGGCGCCCGACACCTGTGCGGTCCCGACCCGCATGACCGGCATGCTCTGGTGGCGCAGCGTCGTGGTCCCGCCCAACGCGTACGTGGTGCACACCCGTCGGGGCCAAACCGAGCCGGTCACCATCGGCCTGGGCAAGTCGTTTCGCTTCCACCCGCGCACCGACGCCTACTTGGCGGTGCCGGCCGCGCTGCAGACCCTCGTCATCAACGCGAACTGCATCTGCAAGGAGCGCCAAGGCCTGCTGGTGCAGGCCTATGTGCAATGGACGATCGACGACTTCGCTACGGCGTATCGCACCCTCGACTTCAGCGATCCGATCGATCCCATGCAGGTGGTCAACGTGCAGCTGCAGGAGCAGGCCGAGGCGACGATCAAGGACACCGTCGCGACGATGAGCATCGACGACGTGCTCTCGGACAAGCAGCCGATCATCAAAGAATTGACCCATCGATTGCGGGGCGTCACCGAAGGCGGCACCGATCGTGACGGCTTGGGCCTGCGCATCGTGACCGTGCAGATCAAAGAGGCGGTCGTCAGCTCGACCCGGCTCTGGAAGGATCTGCAGCGCCCTTTCCGCGCCGAACGCGCCTCAACGGCCCGGCTGGCCGAGCTGGGCACCAGCGCCGAGGTGCGACGGCGTGAGGATGCCGACGCGCGGGTCGAGGCAGAGCAACGCATCAGCCGCGAGGCGGCCATCGCCCGGCGCACCGGCGAAGAGGCGGCCGCCGCGTTTGAGCGTGAGATTCAAGAGGCCGCGCGCCGGGCTCAGGTTGAAGCTGAGCTGGCGATCCAGCGCGCTGAGCAGCAGCGGATCATCATCGAGCAGGATGCCCAGTTGGCGCGGCTGCGGCTGCAGACCCGGCTGGCGATGGAGGCGCTCGAAGACGAGGCGAACCACGCCAAGGCTCTGCGCGCGCTGGAGTTGGACGAGCGGCGTCAGGCCGTCGCCAACGCGGTGACCCCCGCCCAGGTCCGCGTCCGGCTGGTTGAGCAGCTGCCCGCCATCGCCGCGGCGCTCCCGCGGTCGGAGAACTCAACGACCGTCTCGGTCGGCGAGGCCGGCGCGCTGACGGGCCTCGTGCGGGGACTGCTCGACGCCATCGACGCCTGATCAGACCTCGCAGCAGGCGTCGGATCAGCTGGACGGGTCTCGCCCGAAGTCGAAGATGTCCGTGGGAGCAGCGAGCTGTAGGTAGTCGCTGACCGCCATGATGATCGACGCGCCATGGTCGCCGGGGGTGAACGCGATGCGCGCGTTGGCCGCGATTGAGGCGTCCACATACAGCGGCAGATCGAAGATCGGGTGCCCGAACGGCGGCACACATCCGGGCTCAAGACTCGTCAACGCCAGCAGCTCTTCGGGCCGGGCGAATCGCAGCCGCGACACCTTGAGATGCCGCTGGATCTTGCGGCCGTGAAGCTGACGCGCGCCGCTGACCGCGAAGACCGCGAACGACTGACCCACCTTCATGACCAGCGACTTGCCCCCGATGGCCAGCGGCACCCCGCGGATCGCGGCGGCCTCTTGAGAGGTGTGGGTGGGCAAGTGGGCGAGGCGCGTATGCGGCGTCTCGCCCAGCAGGGCCTCGATGCGCGCCAGGGCGGTCACCAAATCTGGCACCCGCCGCTGAAGCGAGCCGGGGCAGGGGGGTCGGCCTGCGGCAGGCGTAGGCCGGGGGTCGCGTCCAGATCGGGCGCGCCGAGGTCGCGGTCGGCCGGTTCAGGATCGGGGAGGGGCGACGGGCGCGGCTCTGGCTCGCTCGGCTCTGGCTCGCTCGGCTCTGGCTCGTTCGGCTCAGGGCGGGGCTCGGGCGGCGCAGGCTCGGGCGGCGTGGGCTCGGGCTCGGGCGGTTGCGCTTCGGGGATCGGGTCCGGCTCCGGTTGCGGGACCGGTTCGGGCTCGACCGGATCAGGCTCGACCGGATCAGGCTCGACCGGATCAGGCTGAGGCTCAGGCTCGGGCGCGCCGGCCATGCAGGCACCCACCGCGAAGCCCTCGGCGGGTGACGCGAGCAAGCGCGCCTCGGTCTGCGGACCGTACTGGCCGTCGATCTCGATCTCGTCCTCGGGATGGTTACGGTTCCACAGGCGCTGGAATGCCCGCACCGACAGCCCCGCCAGGTCGACGCTCCCGCCCCCCTCATAGTCGAAGTGGACTGGATCACCGGCGCCAAGCCAGTCCCAGCTGTTGGCTTGGAGCGTCGCGCGCCAGGCCGCGTTGTCGCCGATATCGATGGCCAGACCGCTCTCGTGTCGGCTGCGACCGGGGCGGGCTGCGAGCGCGATGTTGCAGCGACCCTGTTGCCACCAGCGATGCAGCAGGTAGCCCTGGGGCAAAGTGCGCAGCGCGGAGCTCAAGCGCATGCCGCCCTGATCGGCGACGGCGGCCAGCAGCGCGTCGCGGGCGCGGGTCTGCAACCGAGTGAAGGCATCGGCGCTGGGCTGGATGTTGGGGTGGTTGAAGTCGGCCAGGGTGCCCGGGCGCAGGCAGTTTATCTCGTCGAGCAGCTGTTCAGAGAGCGCGCGTACGATGCCCGTCGAGCAGCCACCAGCCTCGCCGACCGACAAGCCCGAGCGCAGCACGCCCATCTCGCCTTCGACCCAGGGAGATTCAGGATCGTAGCGATCGTCGGCGCACGCCACCAGCGCAGCGCATCCCATGAACCCATAGACGAAGTGTGCGATACGGCGGTGCAGCATGCCGACAATCTACCCCAGGTGCATCGGCCCGGTCAGCGCTATCTCCGGCGCCGCGGCAAGAAGCGCAGGCCGCGGCTGTCGATCTCCAAGAAGAACGCGAAACGAAAACGAATCTTGCCGTCGGCGTCCTTGAGCCCGTCCGGGGGGTTGGGGAACGGCGCGGCCTCTTCAAACGCGGTGACGGCGGCGTCGTCGAGGAAGACGACCCCCGAATCCTTGAGCACGATGATGTCTTCGAGTTGACCGGTGCTCGACAGCGTCACCTCGACCTCGGTGCGGCGATCGCGCACGCCGTGGATGCGCCCGTACGGATCGTTGCGCCGATGCGCGTCGACGGCCCGCCAGCGGCGCTGCACCCCGCGCTTCACGCGGTTGAAGAACCACGCGTACTTGTAATCGCGGGTGTTGAGGAAGGTCTGATTGCCCTTGTCGACGTTGTCGATGTGGTCGATGGATCCGTCCTTGCGGGCCAAATCTTCGGGACCCAGCGTGGGCAGCAACGCGCGCCAACTCTCGGGCTCGGGCGCGCCGCCCATGGGACCGCCGCCGTCGCCGGGGTTGAGCGCAGTCTGCTCTTCGGGTTTCTCGCCGCCCGCGCTGAACGGCCCGTCGCCCTCGACCAGCTTGGCCTTTGACGGCTTGGCGGTCTTGGACACCTTGCTCGCCTTCTTGACCCGCTCGCCGGGGGTCTTGCCAGGGCGCTCAGCCGTACCGTCGCGTTTTTCGGGGGCGAATCGACTGGCCTTCTTGCTGCTCTTGCGCCGCTGCGCCTTGGCGCTGCCCTGGGCGTCATCCCCGGGCGAGATCAGCTTTCGATCGGACTTCGTCATCGCGGGCTGCGGCGGCGCGTTCGTCGCCGAGACCATCTCCTTGTCGACCTTGCTGTTGTAGTCCGAGAGCAGGCGAGCGGTGTCGGGCACCTCTTCGCGCGGCGGCGGCGGGATCTCGACGACCTGACCTTTGGGCTTCTCGACCTCGGGCTTGGGCTTGGGCTGAGTAGGGGGCGCTCTCTTGGGGACCGGCGGCGGCCGCTTCTGGGCGAGCGCGATGAGCCGATCCACCTCTTCTGCGCTCAGCAGCGGCACCACTTGGCGGCTGTCGGGGGCCGAGGCGGCCGGCTTTGGCGGTGGGAAGTCTTTGGGGTCTGTGGTCGCCAATAACAACGGCGCCGACGCCGTCAGTGCGAGCACGTGCAGCACGACCGACGCGCCCAGGGCGACGGCGTAGCGGGTCAACAAATGCTCGGGCGGTCGCTTCATGGCGCGGCGTACGGACTCGGTGGCGGTTCAACGACTGGCTTGGACGACGACTGACTCGGACGACGACTGACTCGGACAACACGTCTGTAGGACGACTACGTCCCGGGTACCCAATGGATCATGTCAGCGGCGTCATGTCACTCGGAGCATCGTGGGATGGGCATGTCCGATACAATGTTTCGTCGAGCGCCATTATCGCAGGGCGTGTGCGGCGGCCACAACGGCGCGGGCGCGGGCCAGATCGACCCGGCCATTGGCCTTGAGCGCGGTGCCCACGATGTAGCCGTCGGCGTCGAAGCTCTGCAGGCTCTCGGCCGTCGCGCCGCTGCCGACGAAGACCGGCACGCCGGGCACGGCGGCCTGGACGGTCGCGATTCGGCCCGGATCCGTCGGCGCGCCGGTGCCGCTGCCGCTGACGATGATGCCGTCGGCCTTGGCGCGGTACACCGTGTCGCGGGCAGCCTGCACCAGATCAAACATGCCCAGCGGGCTCGCGTGCTTGACGGCGACGTCTGCCAGGATCGCGATGTGGGGGGCGAGCATGGCGCGGGCGCGGATCAAGTCGGCGGCGCAGCCCTCGATGAGGCCTTGGTCGGTCACCATCGCGCCGATCAGCACGTTGACGCGAATGAACGCGGCATCCACGGCGATGGCGACGGCGAGAGCAGCCCGGCCCGCATTGCGCAACGCGTTGATTCCCAAAGGAATGGTGGGCGCAGATTCGCGCACGGCGAGGGCGCAACGCGTCAGCGCCGCGATGGTCTCGGGCGGCAGCGTGTCCTTGAAGAAGGGCGCGTCATGGAAGTTCTCAACCATGATCGCGTCGACGCCGGCCTGGGCCAGCACCTGGGCCTCGTCGGCCGCGAACCGGGCCACGCCGGGCAGATCGCCGTCGTAGTCGGCCGCGCCTGGCAGGGCGGGCAGGTGAATCATGCCGATGACGGCGGGGCGATGGGCGAAGGGCAAGGCAAGCATACCGCGCACGTTGACAGATCCGGGCCGCGCCGACCACGATTCTGCCGCCATGTCTGTGAATCCGCGGCCTTGTCCGTGAAGCTGTAAAGGGGCCCGAATGCGCCTGTCCGGCCTGCTCTCTCTCGTCGCCTGGGGTTCGTGTATGTCTGCCGCCGCCGAGCCCGCCGATCTGGTCCTCATCGGTGATCGGGTGGTCACTTTGACGGCGACCGCCGACGCGACGGCGGTCGCCGCGAAAGACGGCCGCATCACCTGGATCGGCGAGGCCGACGCCGCCGCTGCCCATATCGGGCCAAGCACCCGCGTGCTGCGCGGCGGCACCATATTGCCCGGCTTCATCGACAGCCACGCCCACCTCTCAAGCTTGGGCAAGGCGCTCTCGCAGGTCGATCTGGTCGATACGGCGTCCATCGCCGCAATTCGCGCCACCATCAAACCGGCCCTGGGCGCCGGCGCCGCCACCGATTGGGTGCTCGGTCGAGGGTGGGATCAGAACGACTGGACAAGCAAGGCGTTCCCCACCGCCGCCGATCTCGACGTGCTCTCGCCCACGCGCCCCATCGCGATGACCCGCATCGACGGGCACGCGATCTGGGTCAACTCTGCTGCGCTCAAGGCCGCGGGAATCACCGCGAAGACCCCGGATCCAGCGGGCGGCAAGATCGTGCGCGACTCGACCGGCCAGGCCACCGGCGTGCTGCTCGACGAGGCCATGCCGTTGGTGCGGGCGAAGATCCCTGCTCCCGGCGCCGCGCAGATTCGTCGCTGGATCGAGCGCGCCGTCGCCGAGTGCCATCGGGCGGGCTTGACTGGGATTCATGACGCCGGCACCAGCGCCGCTGATCTGGCCGTCCTGCAGGCGATGGCGGCCGAGGGCGCCCTGCCGCTGCGGGTCTACGCCATGCTCATGCCCGACGACAAAGCCCTGGCGCCGGTGTTCGCCAAGGGCCCGCAGATCGGCGAATTTCTCGACGCGCGCGCGGTCAAGCTCTTCGGCGACGGCGCATTGGGCAGCCGCGGGGCGTGGCTCAAGGCGCCCTACAGCGACGCGCCCGCGTCCGATCCGGGCGCCCGCGGGATCCCCATCGTGCATGGCGCGGCGCTCGCCAGGCTGGTCGCCCGGTTCGCGCCGCTCGGCTTTCAAATCGGGGTGCACGCCATTGGTGACGCCGCGGCGGCCGACGTGCTGGACGCCTACCAGAGCGTGCTCAAGCCCGGCATGGACCGTCGCTTTCGCATTGAGCACGCTCAGATCGTCTCGCCCGTCGATCAGGCGCGCATGGGCAAGCTGGGCGTCATCGCGATGGTCCAACCCACGCACGCGACCAGCGACATGGGGTGGGCCGAAGACCGGCTGGGTCCTGCCCGAATCCGCCACGCCTACGCTTGGCGAAGCCTGAAGCGCGCCGGGGTGCGGCTGAGCTTGGGCAGCGATTTTCCGGTCGAGCGGCCATCGCCCATCGACGGCATATCGTCGGCCGTGACCCGGCAGGACCGGCAGGGCAAACCGGCCGGCGGGTGGTATGCGGACGAGGCGCTGACCGCGTTGGAGGCCGTCACCGGGTTCACCGCAGACGCCGCGTTCGCCGGATTCCACGACGGGCGGCGCGGGCGATTGCAGGTGGGCTTCGACGCCGACTTCACCGTGCTCAACGCCGATCCGTTGCGTCTCGCGCCCAGCGCGCTCAAGACGCTGACGGTGCGCGCGGTGGTGGTGGCTGGTCGAGTGGCGTTCGTGGCGCAATGAGCAGTAGGCTGACCGGCATGACACGTCTCAAGAGATCACCCGCGAAGCTGAAAACCAGCCTGATGATCGCCGGCCTGCTCGCGGTCGGTTGCGCCGAGGAGCTCGAGCCCGGCGCGTTGACGGTGACCTGGCGCACGGCGGGCCTCTCCTGCGCAGACGGCGCGATCACCGAGGTACGCGCGCAGCTCTACAGCTTCAACGACACCGAACCCTTGGCCGAAGGCACCGTGGCCTGTGACGCGCGGTCGCTGCGTATCGAGGATCTGATCCCCGGCGGCTACTCGCTTGTTTTACAAGGGTTTCAGGACAAGTGCTGGACCCACGGGGCCCGGCGCGAGCAGGTCACGATTCGCGCGGGTGAAGAGTCCGAGGCCTTCGACTTGCCGCTTGATCGACGCCGACGGACAGTGGCGTTGTCGTGGGCTTTCCCCGGCGGGGGTGGATGCGTCGAGCATGGCGTCGAGCAAGTCGAGATCGAGGTCGCGGTGCGCGGCACGATCACGCGCGTAGTGCCGTCGCTTTGCCGGCCGGGCACCTTGCTGATCCCCGACGTGGCGCCGGGCGCGTTGTACCTGACGCTGCTGGCCTACGACATCAACGGCACGCCGGTCATGCGCGGAGAGAAGGCCTTCGCCGAGGGCGCGTTCGATGCGGTCTGTGACGCTGAGGTCGAGGTCGAGGTGCCGCTCTTGCTCTGCACGGGGCCGACCTGCTGATTCGGTCTGGTCTGGGCCCGACCTGGCTCGACGTTGATCCCAAGCTGCTGGCCGGGGCGACTACTCCGGCGGGGCGACGGGCTCGCTGGCGGGCGCGTCGTCGTCCGTCGGCACTGGCATACCGCTGAGCATATCGCCCAGCGTCGTGGCCTCATTCTGGAAGAACAGGTCGGGATCGAGCTTGCTGTCGCGCAGCAAGTCTTCAAACTCGCTGCGGAACTTGCGAATCATCTGGGCCCATTTTCGCGCCTCGGTGAACTGATCACCGCCACGCTGCGCCGCCAACTCGAACTGCGTACGGGCCAGGTCGAAGCTCTGCAGCACATCACGCAGCGTGCGCAGTCCCTGATGAAAATGCACATCGCCCAACATGCGCATCAACTCGCGCTCATCGTCGATCGAGGTGTTCATCAGCTTGTTTGCGCGCAGCAGCATATCCTCCGCGCGCTCGGCGTTGCCGCCGGCCAAGTCGCTCAGTTCGCTGCGCGCGATACGCCGGAAGACGCCAAGCAGCCGCTCATCGACCTCCTCGGCCGTGAGCGCGACGCCGGTCTCCAACGCGATGTCGTTGGGCAGGCGAAACGGCTTATAGGCCCGGCTGGGGGCCCAGCCACTGCTGCCAAACGGGAAGTACCAGCCGCGATCGACGCTGATCGTGCCGTCGTCGTTGGTCAGGTAGTAGTTCTCGTGGTGCGCGCTCGAGACGAACCACAGGATGATGACCACGACCACGACCGCGGCAGCGAGAATGCCGCGCGGGCCGAAGCGCTTCTGCGCCGTCGATTCGCGCGCCACCGGCGCCGGATCGAAGCCCAAGTCCTCATCGCCGAGCAGATCGTCGACCGAGGGCTCAGGTGCCTTCGTGGGCTCTTCGTTGCCTAGACCCGACATCGTGTCTCCCTTCTGCGTCGCCTCAGACCTGCACGCCGAAGTCGCGCAGCGCGCCTTCCAACGAGGTCTTGCGATCGGTGCTCGCCTGCCGCTCGCCGATGATCAGCGCGCAGGGCAGGTGATAGGTGCCGGCCGGGAACGTCTTGGGCCGCACGCCGGGGATCACCACCGCGCGGGCTGGCACGACGCCCTTGAGTATGCGCTCTTTGGGGCCGGTCACGTCGATGATTGGCGTGCTGGCCGTGAGCACGACGTTGGCGCCCAGCACTGCCTCGCGCCCGACCCGCACGCCCTCAACGACCACGCAGCGTGAGCCGATGAACGCGCCATCCTCGATGATGACCGGGGTCGCGCCGGGGGGCTCAAGCACGCCGCCGATACCGACGCCGCCCGACAGGTGTACGCCTTTGCCGATTTGTGCGCAGGAGCCGACGGTGGCCCAGGTGTCGATCATCGTCCCGGCCCCGACGTGGGCGCCGATGTTGACGAAGCCCGGCATCAAGATGACGCCCGGCTCAAGGTGGCTGCCGTACCGGGCACAGCCCGGCGGCACAACACGCACGCCGGGCAGGTCGGTTTTGGGCGGGATCTTATCGAAGTAGCGTAGATCGCCGGCCACGATGAGCTCGGATGTCGTGAGCCGGAAATATAATAGAATCGCGCGCTTGACCCAGGCGTGCACGATCCAATCGTCGCCCTTGTGCTCGGCGACCCGAAGGTGACCTGCGTCCAGATCGGCGATCGTGGCCATGACCGCGTCCTTGGCCTCGGCGAGGCGGTCGGCGTCGGACCAGGCGGCATTGATGAGGGCTTCGCGCGACATCGTCTCTCCTGCTGGGGTTTCGTCACTGCCATGGTGTCGCCTCGCGCGCAAGGCTATGCTGCCGTCGTGCGACCGTCTTGGCTCAATCTGTGGTGGCTGACCGCGATCCTCGGAGCGCCGAGCGTCGCGTCTGCGTTGACCTGGTCGGTGACCGATCCGGTGCCGTCGCCGGCGCCCGATGCGCTCGCGCCAATCGCTCAAGATTGGCTGGCGGGCACCGTGACCGCGGGGCGCTGGAGCCCAATGGTGGCGGGCCCGATCGACGCCCGCGCGGTGGTGCAAGCCGGTCCGGCCGGGACGATCTATGCAACAAGCCAGTTCGAGACGACGCACAGCGGGCCGGTCGCGGTTCGGGTGCGCACCGACGCTGCCGTGCGAGTCTGGCTCGACGGTCGCCTGATCGGGGGCGACGCCCGCGCGTCGATTTGGACGACGACGCCCATCGCTCTGCCGGCCGCCGTTGAGGCCGGCGCGCATCGCCTGCTGATCGAGCTGCGCCCGGCGTATGCCCACGGTGCGCTGCTCGCCGCGACGGTGACGACGCCGACGGGGCAGCCAATCGTTCTCAAGGCATTGGCGAATGCTGAGGTTCGCGAGGCGGCCCTGCCGAGCGCGCCGTTCGCGATTCGTGCGGTCGAGCGCCCGTCCCCAGACCTGCCCGCTCAGGTCTGGCAGCGGGCGCCCATCGCCCCGAGTCCAGGCATCGCGCTGCCCGGGATGCCGGATCTTGACGCGCTGCGGACGCTGCCTCGCTGGCCCGACGCCGACTGGTCGCTGCTGTTTGACGCTTGGCATTGGGTCCTCGATACGCGTCAGCGCGCCCGGCGCGTGGTCGGTCGGGTCAACGCACAAGCTGGGCTGATGGCGGCGCGCGTCTTTCTGCGCGGGTTCGACACGGTCGAGTTCATCGGTCTCGATGGCCCCGAGCCCGGCAGTGTCGACCAGCTTGAGGTCGGCACGCTCTTCATGGCCACGCGCCTCGACGTGCGCCCGGCCGATCCGCTGGTGCTGGGCGCGGCGCGGCTGCGGGCGTTCTGGGTGCCCGTCTGGCGCATGGCCGTCACGCTCGAGGCGCCGCGGGGCTGGACGCTCGTACGCCGGGCGCGCGGCATCGGAGGCGCTCGCATCGTCGATGACCGCCCCGGCCGTCGTCAGTGGCAGTACCGCGCCGATGCGGTCGCGCCCGGCGCAGCGACGTTGCGGGTCTCGCGGGCCGAGGGGGCGGCGGGGTTCGCGCAGGCCGCCCAAGATGCGCTGCGCGATCATATTCGGCCGTATCCAGGCCAACCGACGTGCGCTGAGTTGCAGGCGGCCGACGCGCAGGCCGTCGAACCGCTCACCCGGGCGATCACCTGCGCCCGCGACGGCGCCGATATCGTCTTCGTGCGCGCCGCGGGCCGGCCCGCTCTCGACGGGCCAGTCGACCTGGATGACTTCGATGCGATCGAGCAAACGCTGCCGAGTTGGGCCGCGTTCGGCCTGCAACTCGACGGCACCATCACCCGCGGACACGGCGTCACGCAGCTGAGCGTCGAGTTGACGCCCGATCAGCCCGCACCGCCCAAGGTCGTACTGGCCGGGCCTTGCGGATCCCGATCCGTGGCGGACACCGGCTCGATGAGCACCCGAATCGACGTGCGCCTCGCAGGGGTCGCGGTCGCGCCGCCGCGCTCGCGTCGCGCCACTGCGGGGCCTTTGAGCCATGTGCGCCAGGTTGAACGCACGGCCACCGGCTGGCGCGCCACGCATCGCCTGAGCTGGGCCGACCTTGAGGCCGTGTCGCCCGCGCGCGTCGCGGCCGCCTGTCGCCAGTTGGCTCAGCCATGATGCGATCTGGACTGCTCGCGCTGGGCCTGCTTGTGCTCGGTCCGCTGGGCTGCGCCACGCCGCACCGCCCGCCGACGACGCCCGTCGCGCGCATCGAGATGGAGCGCTTGGCGCAGCGACACTTCCTCGAAGGCACCGCCACAGACGCGGAGCGCAAGACCCTGGCGCGGCTGCTCGACCTGCACGGGCGAGGGGCCGAGGCCGCGCTGCTCGACGCGCCAGATGATCCAGCCCATGCGGAGCGCGCCTGGTTCGCCACGCCGGGCAGCTTGGCCGCGCCATTCACGACGCCCGAGCGCGCCCGGGTGGGCTTGGCGCTGGCCACCGCGCGCTACCCCGACGATCCGCGGGCGATTCGGACGCTGTGGCTGTTGGCGCACGCGGCCGGTCTCGATCCGCACCTCCTCGAAGGGCTCGCGAACCGGTGGCGGGCCGATTGGCCGGCCTCGACCGAGGCGGGGATGGCGAGGGCCCTCAGCCGCGCGCTCATCGCGCCGAAGGCCGAGACGACCGATCTGGTTGAGTGGGCCGGCACGCATCCGCTCGACCTCGACGCGATTCGAGCGGGCGAGGCGCGCTGGCGGGTGCCCGCCGATTTGGCAGTTGGCCCCCGCTGGGCGGGGCTGCGCGTGCTGGCGGTGTGGCGCGCGGGCGCGTTCGATGTGCTGGCGACGCATGTGCCGCGGTACGGGCCGATCATCACCACCCGGCACCGCGCCGATCATGTCGCCACGGCAACCGATCGGGTGGTCCATCACCTCGAAGTCCGGGTCTGGGGCCCTCGGGTCGTCCCCCAGGAGGGGGCGCCAACGCCGGTGGCAGCCGCAGGCGGCTGGGCAGCGACAGCCGTGGGCATTGCGGCCCGGCGGGTAGATGCCTGGGCCCCTGCCGCAGGACCGCGATGGGCGCGCGTCGACGCGGTGCGAGAGATCCAGCGGGCGGGGCTGCATTGGCATTTGACACCGAGCGGCGACGGCTGGCGGGGCACGCTGATCGGGCGCGGTCTCACGCCGGTGTTTGATGGATTGTTGGGGCTACATGCAGGCCTCACGGTGACTGCGATCCGGCGGCTGCCGCAGCAGGGCGCGCTGGCCGGGTGGTGCGCGTCGGTGATATTCGATGGGCCGCCGAGCCGCTCGCTGCTCGATGACGCACAGGTCGAGGCGCTGGGTGGGCCGATCGCGATGCGCACGATCGCAGAGGCGCCGGGCCGGCTTGAAGACTTGAGCCTGCCGCCTGCCCAGGTCGACATTCGGCTGACGACGCCCGCCCCCTGGCCGATCGCGGCTGACGCGACGACTGTCGATGACTGGCAGCAGGCTCTGGGGCCTGCAGGCCCCAAGACCGTGCGCCGCGTCTGGCGTCGGCCGGCGATCGATTGGCCCGCGGGGCTCTTCAAGCAGCGTCGGGCACCCGCGCAGGCATTTGAGGCTCAGCTGACGGGCTTAGCGACGATCGCGCTGCCCGAGACACTTCGCAGATTGATCGGCGCATCAACGCCCGACAAGGAGGACTGAACATGGACAAGCGATGTGGTGGATGCCGCTTCTTCCGCGCGGGCGAGACCCGCGGCGCTTCGACCTACGGCACTTGCCGCCTGGGCAAGGTGATGGGCGTGTTCAGTGACGAGCTGCGGGGCTGTCCGTCGTTCTCGCGCAAAGGCGAAGTCGCCGTCGTCTCGAACGCGCCGCGACGCACGCCGACGCGACGCCGCTCGTCGACAAGCTCGGGGCCCGGGTTCAGGGTTGGTCCTGTCGCCGACAGCGCGCTGCACGCGGCGGTCTCGACGCTTGAGCCACAGGCGCTCAAAGCGGTGCTGCGCGCCCTCATCGATCGCGCGACGCTGCTGGAGTCGACAAGCATCGGGCAGGGGTGGACCGACGGGATCCTTTATCTGAGCCCCGAAAATAGCGAACTCAAGAGCAAAGAGATTCCGCTCGATCTGCTGTTCAACAAGCTGATGATGATCCGCGAGCAGCTGCGCGTGCTTGAGCAAAAGCTCAATGGGTGTGACGGGTTGCAGCGGTCAGAGAAGCTCGACCTGCATCGTCGACTCGCGCTGGTTCGCCGGGCGCTGCTCGACGTCGCCAACGGCTGGCTCAAGCCCGCCTTCGACGTCGCGGTGCTCGACGCTCTGATGCGCGAGAGCGTCACCACCCAGTTGGCGTTGCCGTTCCCCGACCTGGGCCAGAAGTGGCTGGGCGGACAGGCCACCTTTACCGCGGGAGAAGAGACGATCGCTGAGCCGGTCGAGCACTTCTTCCTGCGGGTCGTCGTGCTGCGCGATCGGCTGTCTGCGCTCGAGGCTGAGTTAGAGGCGCGTCCGGCGATCTCACGCGCGGACGGATCGGCCATGGCCGGCCACCTGCGGCGCTGCCACGGCAGCCTGACCACCTTCAACGCCTTGTTTGCGGATCGCGCCGACTACTTCAGCTCGAGCCGCTAGCCTGCTAGATGATGAGCGGAGCTAGGGGGGGTGGCTGGCCTGCCGGCGCGTCGACCTCGATGATGGTCGCGTCGTCCAGCCCAGCGAGGAGAAGGTCGATGCTGGCGTTGACCGGCCCGGGCTCCCGCGCCTCAACCGTCAGCCGAATGCGCCACTCTCCGGGTGCCCCGAAGCGCGGGTAGCTGCCGATGCTCACGGGGTGTGCGTCCTCGACGCCGCGCAGGAGCTCGGCGATGCGGCCCTCGTCCATGTGGTTGAGGTAGATCGAGCGCAACCAGAACGTCCCGGTCTCCAGCGTGCCCGCGATGGCATCGAACTTTGTCCGAAACAACGACGGCACGCCGGGCAAAATGAAGACGTTTTGCATGACGTAGACCGGCCAACGCAGCGCACCGCTCCAGTCGAGGCGTGTGCCGACTGGAACCTGCGCCATGCGCCGATGCGCTTGGGTGCACCGATCGCCGAAGTGAGCCTGGATCAACGCATCGAGTTCGGCGTCGAGAAACAGAGGCACATCAAAGGCCGCCGCCACCGCCGCGATCGTGATGTCGTCATGGGTCGGGCCAACCCCGCCACTGGTGAACAGATAGTCAACCTGCGGGCTGGTGCGCCGAATCTCCTCGACGATATCGGCCTGCACGTCAGGCACGGTAACCACCCGCCGCAGATCGATCCCAAGCACCCGCAAACGACGCGCGGCCCAGCTGCCATTCTCATCGCGGATCTTGCCGCTGAGAAGTTCGTTTCCAATGAGAAGAATCGCTGCGCTCGACATGCAGCCAACGTATCAGCGAAGCGCGGGGGAGGGTAGCGCTGCGCGTGGGCTCGTCAAAACGTCACCACCGTGGCCGGCAGTCGCGAACGTTGACCGGCCGGAGATGCGAGAGATTGAGGCGAGAGATTGAGGCGGTGAAACATCGTCGCGCGCGGAGCCCGGGTCCGGTCGCTGCAACCTTGAGAGACCGAAAAGAAGTGTCCTGGGGCGCAGGGTCATCAGTTCAGCCTGGCTGAAGGTAGCCGCATATTGCGGCTGAGGGCCGCGCCGCCGCAGAGACGGATAGGCGGAGCGAGAAGGAAAGCAGGTGCTCGCAAAGCGAATAGACTCGGAGCCGCCGAGACTTTGAAGGATCCTAGATCGAGATCTTGAAGCGCTGGACCTTGCCCGGCTTGACCGTGATCGTCTGGGTCTTGCGCTTGCCCTTGCGGGTCGTCGCGGTGACCCGGTGCTTGCCGGGGCGCAAGCTCAGGCCTCTGCGCAGCGGCGAGGTGCCGCGGGGCTTGCCGTCGACCGAGATGCGGGCGCCGATGCTGCGGGTGCGAAT
>JBNMOZ010000034.1:0-18935 GCA_051276005.1 Bradymonadia bacterium
CATGATGAGCGCTTCGCAGAACTCCCCCACCCCGATCGTGCCGCAGTTGGTGTTGGCCGGCTGCGGATCGAAGGTGATCCGGGTGTCGGCGCGATGCGCCAATATACGGAGCAAGTCGGGCTCGGTCTTGCGGGGCTGCGATCGGGCGATGGCGAAGCGCGCGCCCCAGGTGCTGATGGGGAAGAGCTGCTCTTCAATATGGTCGGCACAACACGGACGCGCCTCGCCTTGTACGGGCAGCACCATGGCCTCATGGCCGACGAAGACGCCGAAGGGCGTCACCCCATCGGGGGCGACGATGCGGGTGCCGGTCATGTCGCCGTCGGCGCCGGCTTCGAGGTTGAGCACGTCGAATTTGGCCAGCGTAAAGTCGTAGGTCTGGCCGGCTCGCATGGCCGGGACCCCGTCACCCGCGCGCACGTTGGCGCTGGGCGTGACCTGAATGTCGACCGACTCGGCCGATCCGACCACCGCCACATAGCTGTTGTAGTCGTTCGTATCGGGTCGCCGCGTGAGCGTGGGCAGCGTCAACGCCAGGTATTGGGTGTCATAGGCGTGGCTGGGGATCAGCAGCGAGCCGTCGTTGCTGAAGACGTCGACGTTGTCGAGCGGGTTGAACTGATAGGCCACGATCGGCGCGTCGCTGCTGAGGCGGTAGGCCTGCGGCGTCTGCCCGGAGTGGTTGAGTGACTGATCGGCGAACCCGAGCTGTTGTGGAAAAAGGCTGGCGACCGCGCCGGACGGCACCGCGGCGGTGTGGGTGGTGCCGTCGGCGCTCTCGAGCGTGATCTCGACGGTCGACGCCTGGGGGTTGGAGACGACGATCGCGAACGGTGACTTCTGGGCGTTGAGGCCGCAGACGGGGGTGGTCTGGCATCGAAATCCAGCGGGGCAGCCGTTGTCGTAGTCGCACACGCCGGCGGTCGTCTGGCCGTTCCAACACACCCGCACATCGTCGAGCAGCTCGCCGCGCTCGCACCGCCCGCCGACCGGCACACCGAGCACCTCGGTGGCGTTGTCGAGGTCGACCGGCCAGTACTCACAGCCCAGATACGAGCGATTTGCGGCCGCCTCAATGCACGCGTTCCCACCGCCACCGCCGCCGCCGCCGCCGATCCCGCCGTTGCGGCAGGCGTCACTGACCGACTCGACCCACTGCCCGTCGCGGCATGCCTGCTCGACCTCGCCGATACATTGCGTCTCACCATCTGTGCAGACGGGCGGGACGATCACCGTCGCGTCGCCGTCGCTGCCGAGGCCTCCGCCGGGTTGGTCGCAGCCCAGCAACACACAGCCGACCAAGCCAATGATCACGCCCAATCCCATGGTGCCGACTCGATACACTCTGGCCTCCCTCGTTCGTAACGGCGATGCTGTTCACGCTAGACCTACACGGTCACTCTTCATGAGTCACCGTTTCAAGGTCCCTCACGTCAGGACAGTCGAATGAAGAGAGCCCTCCTTACCGCCCTCGCCACTTGGCTGGCCCTGGGTTCGCTGGTCACGGCGTGCACTGAGCCCATCAAGGACATCGACCGCACGCAGGGCAACCTGATCCGCAAGGCCGACCTTGAGGGCGAGTGGTACATGCTGCAGACGGTCACCGGGGTGCCGCCCACGAGCGCGTTCACCTTCGAGGGCGAGACGGGCAAGCTGGAACGCGTGCGCTGGGTAGTTCGCCAGAACCAGCTGATCGCGTTTCGCAGCTATCCGCTCGTGCCGGGGGCCGAATCGGTCACGGCAGGCGTGCCCTTCGACGGCACCGAGAACCCCCTCGCGGCCTACCCGATCATGGCGCACGTCGACATCGTGCGCGAGTACAACGCGTCGACGGGCGAGCAGAGCAATGTGATCGGCGAGAACACCGTCGATCGGCTCTGGCATGAGCGCGACTACCTGCGGGTGGACTGGTCGCAGAGCGCGGTGACCAACTTCGACTTCATCGCGCCGGTGACCAGCCAGACGAGCGTGGCCTGGTTCGTCCAAGAGGAAGAGGGCGGGCCCGACGCCTTCTATCGCGAGCGCGACACCGACGGGGTGACCAACTACTTCGACGTGCTCGGCAAGATGGCCGTCGAGCCCGACCTGTGGGGCTGCATCTACAGCTGGTACGGCTGGGCCGCCGAGGACTGCGCGAGCGCCCAAATCGACCTGCGCACCAGCTTCGCCAAGATGGGCGAGCGCGACTACGAGTCGTACGACTACAGCGACAAGATGATGAGCCGGTACGGCTACTTCCGCTCGGAGCGCTACACGTTCGACGAGCAGCGTGGCGCCGTCGAGAGCAACCGCATCTACAAGATCAACCGCCATAACATCTGGGCCCAGAGCCATGACGAAGACGGCAAAGTCATCCCGGTCAATGAGCGCACGGCGAAGGCGGTGCCCTACTACCTCAACGCCGAATTCCCCGTGGACGATCCCGACCTGATGGCCGCCGCGCGCCAGACCATGCAGCAGTGGTCTGATGCCGGTAAGCGCGGCGTCGAGGCGGCGACAGGCGACACCTCGCCCGAGGTCTTCGTGCTGTGCCAAAACCCAGTCGCCGAAGACGACGACGACGCCTGTGGCGCGCGAGGCTTCGCGCCGCGCATGGGCGATCTGCGCTACTCGACCCTGCACTGGGTCGACACCGAGACGGTCTATGGCCTGCTGGGCTACGGCCCATCGGCGGTCGATCCCATCACCGGCGAGACCATCTCGGGCAAGGCCTACGTCTATGGCTCAGCGGTCAACACCTACGCGTCCTACGCCGTCGACGTGATCCGGTTCTTCAACGACGAGCTCGACTTCAACACGCTCACCAACGGCCAGCACTTCGCTGACGAGGTCTTTGATCGGATCGCCGGCAAGCCCGGCACCGCGCGCCCCGATCCGGCGCTGCGCGACATCCCCCTCGATCGGCACATGCACGCCCGCGAGCGCCCCGAGCGCCCGCAGGTGCGTCGCGAAGACCTCAAGCCCTACGACGCCGACGGCGTGCAACGCCGCATGGACCGCGCCCGCGAGGCCGGCGCCAGCCCGATGCTGATGACCGACGAGGTCAAGCGCACCCTGGCGGGTCGCCGCGGCAAGAGCTGGGAAGATCTGCCTGAGGACGTGCGCGATCAGCTCGATCCGACCCGCATCATGACGCCCATCGCCCTCAAGCGCATGGAGCGTATGCGGGCCGCCGCCCGGGCACGCAGCGCCGACTTCCACGACATGATCGCCCCCGACATCGTGGGCATCGTCGCGCGCTACAAGGGCAACACCGACTACGACGCGATTTGGCGCGCCATCCGCGCCGACATCTACGCCTCGGTCGCCGAGCACGAGGTCGGCCACACGATGGGCCTGCGCCATAACTTCCAGGGCAGCTACGACGCGCTCAACTACCACGACGAGTACTGGCGCCTGCGCGAAGAGACGCTCGAGCCCGCTGAGAGCCTCGCCGACATCTACAAGCAGGCCAACCTGACCGACAAGCAGCACGAAGGGCTGATGCGCCAGCAGCAGTACAGCTCGATCATGGACTACGGCTACAAGTGGCAGAACGACCTGATGGGCCTGGGCAAGTACGACGAGGCGGCGATCATCTTCGGCTACACCGCCGGCAGCTACGTCACCAAAGGCCAGCAGTGCGCCGACTTCCCCAGCGAAGCCAGCGAAGGCGCCGACTGCGTCGCGAGCCTGCCGGGCTATGTCGAGGTGTTCAAGAAGCGCCGCAACGCGCTCGGCCGCGCGGGCGAAATCCTGACGAGCGAAGAGCTGGGCTTCACCTTTGATGACCCGGGCCTGCCGTCGGTCACCGCGCAGGAGCGCTGGCACTACTCGACGCTCGCGTTGGCGTTCCCGAGCCTCGACGACTTCGGCCCCAACGGCCGTGAGCTGATGCCCTACGCCGACTACCTCGACGGCAAAGCGGCCGGGGGCCCAGAGCGCCCTGTGCGCGTGCCGCACATGTTCTGCAGCGACGAGTGGGAGGGCGGCCTGCTCTCGTGCCGCGTCTTCGATCAGGGCGCCGACCCGTTCGAGCTGACGCTGTCGAAGGTCTACGACTACCGCGCCTACTACCCGTTCGTGAACTTCAAGCGCGACCGGCTCAACTTCGACTCTTGGGACCCGCTCTTCACCTACTTCTGGCGGGTCTTCTTGCCCATGAGCGACTACTTCCAGAGCTGGTATGTCGCGCCCTTCGGGTCGGATCCGCTCTTCGACCGCACCTACGACTTGGCCGTGAACACCGGCTTCAACCTGCTCGCCGAGGTCATCGCGACGCCGCCATATGGCACCTACTGCGAGGGCACCCGCGGCCAGCTGGTTTGGCTCGACGATGAGCCGACCCTGCAGGGCAACGACGCGGCCGACCCCGACTGCCTGCCCGAGTCCGAAATCTATCGCATCGATCCCGGCGTCGGTCGGCGCCGCTTCAGCACCTACAACCCCGACGCGGGCTACCTGTTCCACTACAAGCCGCAAGAGTCTGGTCACTACTGGGCCAGCCTCGCGGCGCTGTGGGCGATGCTTGATCCCGACGCGTACGTGGTGGGCGTTGAGGGCGACGCGGGCACCTACGCGATCAGCTACTACGACTGGTTTGGCGACGAGTTCGATCGGCTCACGGGCGACGTGCTGTCTGACAACTACGCCCGCTTCGCGCCCCGCGCGCGGCTGACCAAGGCCGACGACAACGCGCTGAGCCTGACCTACGTGCCGGCCACGCCGCTGTATGACCGCGCCACCCAGGCCTACTACGACGCCGAGACCGGCGTGCAGGTGCCGTTCGACCCGTCCGAGGGCCCCTCTGCGGGCCCGACCGGCCTGTGCGATCCCTGCGAGGCCGACACCGACTGCGCCGGCCACACCGGCTTCTTGGGCGGCACCTACTGCCAGTCCGTCGGTGAGACGACCGTCTGCCTGCAGGACTGCACCAACGACCCCGGCCTTTGCGCCGCGGGGACCGCCTGCGATGACCGCGGCAACTGCGCGCCGGGCGACACCATCGACACCTGTGAGCCCTTCCGCGGCGACTGCGACGCCGCCCATGTGCTGGGTCGCTGCGACGCGGGCGCGACCTGCATCGCCGGCGAATGCACCGCACCCGAATGGGCCCCCGCCGTCGAGACCGAGCCCAGCTTCAACCTGAGCACCGACATCTTCTGGTACGGCTTCTTGTTCACGACCTCGAGCTACAGCACCCGGTTCAACGACCAGCTCAACGTGTTCCGCCCCGGCAATGCGAACCAGGTCGAGGCCGATCCCCGGTTCACCGAGCAGGTGGGCTTCACCGATCCGATCAGCGGCATCGAGTACGCCGCGATCCAGCCGCGCTGCGAAGGCAACAACCTGACCGGTGGCTCAGCGGGCATCTGCGACGAGTGCGCGGCCAACGCAGACTGCGCCGGCTTCAACGGCGAGTTTGGTGGCATCTGGTGTCAGCCCCTCGGCGACGCCCAGGCCTGCCTGCGCGACTGCACCGAGGACGAAACGCTCTGTCGAGCGGGCGAGACTTGCGATGGCGCGGGCAACTGCGTGCCTACAGACGGCGAGTTCGGCCCGGGCGCCTGCGTCGCCAGCGCGTGCAGCGCCGACAACCCCGTGGGCTCATGCGACGACGGCTTCACCTGCGTCGACGGCACCTGCGCCGAGAAGCTTGAGCCGTCTGATCACTGCCGCTTCCAGCGCCCGGACGACACGAGCGCTGTGCAGTTGATCCGGCGCGGTCGGGATTTGGCTGCGGCCTACAACAGCAGCATGCGCGACTGGTACACGTTCCAGGGCGACGACGAAGAGGACACTCGGTTGGCGCGCATCTACTTCCGCAATCGCTACCGCCTCACCAACCACGTCGAGCTGCTCGAGACGCTCATCGCGACCTATCAGATCTTCGGCCGGATTTACTAAGCGGCTGCGGGCGTCGCTGCGGGCGTCGCTGCGAGCCAGCGCTCGCCGCGACGCCGCTCAAATGGCGCGCCTGCCCGGGTGAACGCCTGTCAGGCGCAGCCGATGCAGGGCGGCGGCGGGCTGGCGAGCAGGCTGTTGAGCGTCGTGCGCAACCGACTGTAGGCGCGATGGGCCCGCACGCGCGCAGTGCCCGAGCTGATGCCCAACGTCAGCGCGATGTCGTCGAATGACCGGCCCTCGAGCTTGTGCAACTCGACGACGCTGCGCTGGCTCTCCGGCAGCGCGTGAATCGCGGCGTGGACAGCCGAAGCGCGCGCCTCGAGGCAGGCGGAATCTGAGACGGGCGCATCTAACTCGGGCAGCAGACCATCTACTGTGAGTCGGTCGCGTCGCGCACCCCGCGCCCGAAGCGAATCTGTCGCCAAGTGCCGCGCGATGGTCATGACCCACGGCCGCACGAGCGTGTTTCGACGCCACTGATTGCGCGAGCGATGCACCTTCATGAAGGTCAGCTGGACGAGGTCGTCGACGCCCTCGGGACCGGTCAAGCGAACCAGCCGCCGCCGCACGTGCGGCGCGAGCTGTAGATAGAGCGCGTCGAAGGCAGCCATGTCGCCCTCAACGTATCGGTTCATCAGCGGGGTCAAAGGCGACTGCACGACATCCTCCGGATTCACTGCGAGCAGCGGGTAGTGCTCACAGGGCATACGGGGGTAAGCCCACATTGGATGAGTGCCATGCAAAAAAGCACTGTTCACCTGAGCGCAACGACGTTCTATCGATTCGCCGACGTCGCGATCGCCCCGAGATCTGTCCCGAGTTCTTGCGGTCGAGGCCTGGCAGTGCGGCTGTTGCAGGCCAGCTCTTACGGCCAGATTCTTGGAGATCGAGCCAACCGGGGTGATGATCGCCGCCGAGCCAGACGCGAGGAGGTCGGCATGCGTATCAGTCGTTTCGCGCGCACGGTGCTCCACTGGGGCGTCGTGCTCAACTTCGTCGCCGAGATGGCATACGCCGGCGCCATGCTCGGCGTCACGACCCAGGCGGGCAGCTACGCTCTGCAATTCGGCATCGCGGCTGCGGCGCTGGTGCTCTATTTCAGCGCCTGTCGGTGGATTCCGCGACTGGGTCTGCGGCGGCCCGCGATCGTCTGATCACTGCGCGTCGTCGTCCGCCATTTCGATGCCCTGGGCCTCGTCGGGCTTGAGGGCCAACGCCAACGCATCGGCGATCAAGTTGATGACCTCGACCCGCGCGTGCCGCTTGTCTTCGGCGGCGATCAGGTGCCAGGGCGCCGCGCGAGTGCTGGTGCGCTCGACCATGTCATGTACGGCCGACTCGTATGCGGGCCACCTTTTGCGGTTGCGCCAGTCGTCATCCGTCAGCTTCCAGCGCTTATGGGGCGTCTCTGCGCGCGCCCGGAAGCGCTTCTCCTGCTCGTCAAAGCTCAGATGCAGCCAGAACTTGAGCAGCACCACGCCATGATGGATGAGCGCGTCTTCGAAGGCGTTTATCTCGCCATATGCCCGGCGCCACGCCTCGGGGGTCGCGAAGCCTTCGACCCGCTCGACGAGCACCCGGCCATACCAGCTGCGATCAAAGACCGACATGCAGCCCGGCGGTGGCAGGCGACGCCAGAAGCGCCACAAGTAGTGGTGCGCGTTCTCCTCTTGGGTGGGCGCTGCGATGGGAAACACCGTGTATTGCCGGGCATCGAGCGCATGCACCATGCGGCGAATCGCCCCGCCCTTGCCGGCCGCATCCCAGCCTTCGAAGACACAGACTGTCGCGATGCCGCGCGCGCTCGCCTCGCGCTGCAGCCGGGCCAGCCGACCCTGGGCCATACTGAGCGCCTGCTTGTACTCGCGCTTCTCGAGCGACTGCTGCAAGTCAACGGTCGCCAGTATGCTGCGCGGCGAGACGGGCGCGGCGGGCGCAACTTCGGACTCCACCTTGGGTCGGGCCGCCAGCTCGAGGTGCCGCTCCATCGCATGGCGCAGCAGCATCGCGACGCGCAGTCGACGATAGCGCGCGTCGGTGCCTTCCACGATATGCCAGGGCGCGTCGCCCGCGTTGGTGCGCGCGATCATCTTCTCGGCGGCGCCGGTCACCGTGTCGTGACGGTCACACTCGATCCAATCGCCCGCCTCGACCCGCCAGTCCATGCTCGGATCGGCCTTGAGGGCCTCGAGCACCTTGCGCTGCTGCCGCTCACCGAGGTGCAGCCAGAACTTGATGACGAGCGCACCGTCGTCGGTCAGCATGCGCTCGAAGGTGTTGATGCGCGCCAGTTGCTGGTCGAACTCGGCCTCCTCGGACAGCCCGTCGACATGGTCGAAGAGCGGCTGCTGATACCAGGCACCGTCGAAGACGCCGATCTGGCCGCGCTTCGGCAGCACCTTCCAAAAGCGCCACAGCGCCGGCTGCTCGCGGGTGTCGTGCATCGCGAAGCCGGGCGTGCGGATGCCGCGCGGATCCATCCAGGTGTTGAAGAGCCGAATCGTATCGCCCACGCCCGCCTTCTCGGCCCCCGCGAGCACGATGATCACCGGAAATTCGGCCTCACGCAGCGCCTGCTGGGCCGCGAGCAGCGCGTCGCGTACCCTCGGAGCGTGCTCATCAAAGGTGCCCTCATCAATGACTTGGCCCAGCTCTGCGGTCTCGAACATATCGCCTCTCGGTGCAGCCTCTCGGTGTACTATCTCGCGGGCATACCCTACGGTGCGCGTCGCGCTGGCGCGATGAGAATGCGCGCCCAGCCAGACACACCGCCTGCCCGGCCATTGTGCCGGGCGAGAGACGTTGGGGAAAATCGATGGACGCTGGCACGACACCCTACGAAGAGGTCAACGACTTCGACCGCTTCGTACAAATCGTCTTTAAAGAGAAGCAGACCGTCATCGTCGACTTCTGGGCCGACTGGTGTGGGCCGTGTAAACGTTTTGCACCCATCTTCGAGGCCGCCGCGAACGCGCACCCCGAGCTGTGCTTCCTCAAGGTCGACACCGAACGCAACCGCGACATCATGAAAGCGGCCGGCGTCCGCAGCCTGCCCACGATCGGTCTGTACCACGGTGGCGAGCTCTTCGACGTGATCATCGGCGTGCAGACCCCCGCCAAGTTCGACAAGCAAATCAAGCGTTTGAAGGCCAAATCGGACGGCAAGGGGCTGCTGTCGCGCCTGTTCAGCAAGTAGCACCCCGCTCAGGCCTCGCGGCCGGGGTGCAACCGCGTGCAATCGACCGCGCCTTCTCATGACAAAGTGCGCGTGGTTCGGTCGAGGTGTGCACCCAACCCCCCAGCAGTTCCTCATCGACAACGCGGCGATCATCGTGCCCGCAGTCACGCTGCTGTGGGTTGCACTGGCAATCTGGTCCGCCCCCGCTCCCACCCCAGATCCAGTCAAATGCCCGTTCTGTAGGGGCTCGCGCACGCGCAGGGCGGTGAACCCAGAATCGAAGCGCGAAGAGCTGGTGCTCTGCGCCTACTGCCATGGCGTCGGCAAGCTCGCCTCGTTCGAGATCCGCTACGAGACGGTCACGGGCCCCTGCCGCACCTGCAAGGGCATGGCGACCGTCATCGAGCTCGACGGGCTGGTCTATCCAGACGGCACGCCGCTGCCAGAGACCACCGCGAAGGAGGTGCCCTGTCCGGCCAAGGGCTGCACCGACGGATGGCAGCGGCCGCACAAGCAGGCGACCTACGGCAACCTCGTCCCGCTGTCTGGCGCCCAGTTCAAAGCAGAGCTTGTGGCCGTCCAGGCAGCATTAGCCGCGGCAGAGAGGTAGCGACACCGACGCTGCCACTCGCGGCGAGCACGGCGCCTGACGGCTGACGCGTCTGTCGGTTTAGGGGCTCTCACCTCTCGGGTCTGAGCTCTCGCGGCTGCCGATCTGCCCGGCTGCCGATCTGGCCGTCGGCCAGTCATCGTGTTTGGATGCTGTCGTGCTCAACGACGCCCTCCGATTTCTGCTGGATCACCTGCACATCATCGTGCCGAGCGTTCTGGCGTTTTGGTTCCTGACGACATTCCTGTCGCCAGGCGACCGCGGGCCTCCGCTTCGCACGGGGCCGTGTCCGCGGTGTGGCGGCAGCGGTCGGAGCGCCAAGCGCAGCCCCCTGTCGGGCGTCGAGATGCCCGTCCCCTGCCCGGCTTGCCGGGGCATTGGGCAAGTGCGCGACTTCCAAACCTTCACCCACGACGTCTTTCGAGAGTGCAAGCGCTGCGACGCGACCGGGTTTCAGACGGTGGTCAGCGGTCCACACTTCCCAGACGGCACGCCCGGGCCCGGCGCCCATGTTCGGACGGTCCGATGCGAGTCCTGCGTCGACGGGTGGATCGAAGCGAAGGGCCAGCTCGCGAGCAAGCGTATCGTGCCGTTCTCGCGACCGCCGCCCTCGGCAGACTTCGCCGTCGTGCCCATGGCCAGCCCAGACTACGGCGACCAAGACTACGGCGACGATGACTACGGCGACGATGACTACGGCGACGAAGGCTATGGCGCGCGTGAGGCGCCGCCCGCCGTCGCGGTGGCGTCCATGTTCGACGATGATGCTCCGCCCCCGAAGGGCTGATTTTACAGCGGCTCGCTTGGCTCGCAGCGCTGATCCGTGCCGGGTCTGCTAGGGTGTTCGCGTTGAGCATCTCTGGAGGTCCGCATGCGCCCGACTGTCAGTTCGCGCCCCGTCACCGCGCGCCCCACTGTGATCTTGCGCGACTGCGCTGAGTACGCCACCGATCGCATCCGCGTCTTGGTGCGCGAGGCCCTCGAGCACCTCGACCTGACGCCGTCGGGCCGCGTGCTGATCAAGCCGAACACTGTCGCGTCGGGCGCGTACTTCCCGCATGCCTATACCCGCGCTGAGTTCGCGGAGGGCGTCGCGTTGGCGTTGCACGACCGGGCCAGCGACGACGTCGAAGAGATCGCCATCGGCGAGCGGTGCGGCATCACCATGCCCCAGCGCTTCGCCTACAAGGGCGCGGGCTATTACAAGATGGCCAAGCGCGCCGGCGTGAAGCTCTACCACTTCGATGAGTGCTCACAGGTCGAGATCCCGCTGTATCACCCGGAGCGATTGCGCGACTCGGTCTACACCCCCGAGCCCGTCGCCAAGGCCGACTTCTTCGTCAACATGCCCAAGTTCAAGGCGCACCCCTGGACGACGGTGACCTTCTCGATGAAGAACTACATCGGCATCCAAGACGACCGCCATCGCCTGATCGATCACGACCATCGCCTCAGCGAAAAGGTCGCCGATCTGCAGTACATCGTGCAGCCGCAGTTCATCGCCATCGACGCGATTACGGCCGGCGAGGGGCGCATGCTCACCCCGATCCCGTACGATATGGGGCTGGTGATCATGGGCGACAACCAGGTCGCCTTCGACGCGGTCTGCTGTCACTTGATCGGGCTGGATCCGATGAGCGTCGATCATATTCGGATGGCCCATGAGCGTGGCTTCGGGCCGGTCGACCTCGCCGATATCGACATCATCAGCGATACGCCCTTCGCCGAGCTGCAAGCCAAGCACGCCGGCTTTCGCACGGGGCTCGTCCGCATCGAGGACTACTTCGAGGGCACGAACATTCGCGCATACGCCGGTCCCCCGCCCTCCGACGGCGGCTATGACTACTGTTGGGGCGGCTGCCCCGGCGCGCTCGAAGAGGCCATCGAGTTGCTGCGTCTGTTCGACGTCGCCACCGACGAGAAGATGCCCAAGACGCATATCGTCATCGGCCAGTACGACGGCCCGATCGACGCCGAGAAGGGCGAGAAGGTCGTCTTCATCGGCGACTGCACGACCTTCAAGGGTCAGATCGCCGGCGAGCTCGTCCAGATTGAGAGCCAGTATGTCGATCGCAGCCAGAAGGACCCGCTCGATGCCGAGTACGGCGACATCTTCAAGAAGATGTGGACCGTCGGTCGACAGCTGCGCGTGCTCAAGAAGCAAGACATCCTGCGCCTGTCGGGGTGTCCGGTCAGCGTGGCCGAGCAAGTGCTCGCGCTGGTGAGCATCGGCGGGCTCAAGAACCCCTACTTCGATCTCAAGCAGGCGGTGCCCTTCACGAGCGCCTACCTGTCGTGGCGCACGCGCAAGGCGATTCACCAAATCACCAACGACTACAACAAGCCGGGTCCATGCGCCCGCGGCGACGCCCGCCCCGAACAAAACCTGCCGCCCGAGGACGCACAAGCGCCACTCGAAGCGGGCTGATATAGTCGCCGCGCACGGTTTGGGGTGCGGAGGTGGCCATGCGGGGGAGATACGGAACGCGTCGTCGGTGGGCGGGCGCGCTGCGGCCGGGAGCGCTGCTGGCGGGGGCGCTGGCGCTGGGCTGCACCCTGATAGGCTGCGCACAATCCGATCAGGCGTTGACGCTCGATCGCGGCGCCGATGCGGCCGGTGGTCAAGGCGGCGCCGGGGGCAACCCCGAGCCGGAGCCTCAGCCCGATGCGCCGGCTGAGAATCCGCTGGCCCCGCGCGTCGACAACACCACGTGCAGCCTGCCGCCTGCCCCGCCGATTGGCGATATGCAGCTCGTTGAGGCCTTCCCAGCGCTGGACTTTGAACGGCCGATTTGGATGGGCCACGCCCACGATGGCACCGACCGCCTGTACGTCATCCAGCAGGGCGGCGTCATCTCAATGTTCGACCCCGACAACCCCACCGAGTCCGCCACCTTCCTCAACCTGAGCGTCAGCCGCGCGGGCAATGAAGAGGGCTTGCTGGGCGTCGCGTTTCACCCTGAGTTCGCGGCCAACGGTCGTTTTTACATCTACTATTCGGCGGCCAGCCCGCGTCGGTCGGTGGTCTCGATGTTCACCCGCCGCCCCAACGGCACGGCCGATCCGGGGTCCGAACAGGTGATCCTCGAGATCCCGCAGCCCTTTGGCAATCACAACGGCGGCGACCTGCGCTTCGGGCCCGACGGCTACTTGTACATCGCCCTGGGCGATGGCGGCTCCGCTGGCGATCCGCAGAACCACGCCCAGCGCCCCGAGACGTTGCTGGGCGCCGTGTTGCGCATCGACGTCGATCGCCCCGACCCGGTCTGCGGCACCCCGTATGGCTTCCCCGCCGACAACCCGTTTTATGTCGATCGATGCCAGGGCGACATGAACGCCGGCCGGCCCGAGGTGTACGCCTGGGGCCTGCGCAACATCTGGCGCATGGCCTTCGACCGGGGCACCGGCGAGCTGTGGGCGGCCGACGTTGGGCAGGATGACTGGGAAGAGATCAACATCATCGAGCGCGGCGGCAACTATGGCTGGCGGCCGGTCGAGGGCGAGCGCTGCTTTCGGCCGGACTGCGACGTCGACGCCTACGATCCGCCCGTGCATGTCTATGGGCACGATGAGGGCGAGTCGATCACGGGGGGCTTCGTCTATCGCGGCGCCGCGCTGCCCGAACTTTGGGGCGCGTACATCTTCGCCGACTACGTCAGCGGCCGCATCTGGGCGCTCAATCGGCGCGATGACGCGTCTGAAGTCGTGCTGCTCGCCGACACCGAGCACCGCATCTCGAGCTTTGGCGAAGACGCCGCGGGCGAGCTGTACGTGATCACCTTCAGCAGCCGTTTGAGCCTGCTCAGCTTGCGTCGTCGCGGCGACGCGATCGAGTATGAGCCCGTGCCCGAGTTGCTCAGTGAGACCGGGTGCTTCGCCGACGTGGCGACCGGCCAGGTGGCGCCGGGTGTGATCCCCTACGCGCCCATCGCGCCCTTCTGGAGCGACGGCGCTCAGAAGGACCGCTACTTCGCGTTGCCGGCCGGCACCCGCATGACCTGGCGCGCTGAGGACGCCTTCGACTTCCCCGATGGCTCGGTGCTGATCAAGACCTTCGACTTGCCCAATGAGGCCGGCGAGACGCGGCGCCTCGAGGTGCGGCTGCTGCACAAGGACGACGGGCGCTGGTATGGCTACACCTACAAGATGCTGCCCGATGGCTCCGACGCGCGGCTGACCACCGGTCGCCTCAACGAGCAAGTCGACGGCCCGCGTGGCCCGCAAACATGGAACTTTCTCGACCGCGGCCAGTGCCAGAAGTGCCACACCCCTGAGGCCAACTTCATCCTCGGCGCGACGTCACGCCAGCTCAACTGGGACTTCGACTACGGCGGCGTACGCTACAACCAGCTGCAGGCGCTCGACGAGGTGGGCTACCTCGATTTGCCCTCGCCGCCCGCCGATTTGCCGCGCTTCGCGGCCTTGGGTGATCGCGACGCCCCGATCGCCGATCGCGCGCGGGCTTGGCTCGACACCAACTGCGCCTCGTGCCACCTCGAGGGCGGGCGGGTCGACGCTGAGATCGATCTGCGCGCCACCGTCGACCTGGCCGACATGCGCGTCTGCGACGTCGAACCGCGCCACACGTTCGGCGCCCCCGATGCGCGCCTGCTCGTGCCGGGCGATGCCCAGGCGAGCGTGCTGTATACCCGCCTCGTCAGCCGCGAGGACGACATGCAGATGCCGCCCCTCGGATCGACCGTCGTCGACACCCAGGGGCGCGATTTGGTGCGCGCATGGATCCAGTCCATCCCCGCCTGCCCCTGAGCCTGCCTCTGGGCTTCGCGTTTGTGCCGACACCAGAGCTGGTCAGCGAGCTGATCGGTGTTGTGGGCGAAGCGCGGATGCGCTGGCCGCAGGTGCTCATTCACAACATGTTCTAGCTGAGCAACCACACCCATTGGCAGCTGTCTGTCATGGGCAGCAACGGCGAGAACACGCTGTCAAAATGGACGAACTATGTCTTCGGCGAGTCGGCCAAGGTCGCGCAGGCCATCCACGGCTTGCGCGGTGAGATCTGGGAGAGCACCCGCTACCGGCTGATCGAGATCATCGACGAGGCGCGGCAGCGGGATCGGCTCAAGTACACGATGGCGCAGGCGTGCACGGCGGGCCTGGTCGCGCGGCCGGGGCATTGGCCGGGCCTGAACACCCTGAACGCGATGTGCCGCGGCGAGCGCCTCGTCGGCTATCGCGGCAGCGCGGCGCTGCGGCGTCGGGCCCGCGCGGAGGGTGTCTCGATGGCCAGCATCGCGCCGGCGCGGCAGATCAAGATCAGCCCGCTGCCGATGCACGCCGACTGGTCCGATCACCGGGCGCAGCGCTGGTACCGCGAGATCGAGCGAGAGATCATCGACGAGACGGTGCTCGCGTTCCCGGGTCGGCGATATCCGATGCCCGAGAGCTATCGGACGGTGTGCCCGGAAGAGACGCGACCGCTGGCGCCGAGCGACGCGCCAGCGGTGTGCTTCGG
This sequence comes from Bradymonadia bacterium, assembly GCA_051276005.1. Taxonomy (GTDB): domain Bacteria; phylum Myxococcota_A; class Bradymonadia; order UBA7976; family UBA1532; genus JBNMOZ01. The sequence continues at coordinate 15,148 of JBNMOZ010000034.1, forward strand.
TAACATCCTTGCGTGAGGCAACGGGGGTGGGGAGGAATAATTGTCGTTCAGCAGCACGGTAGACCGAGCCGAAACCGCCACTGCCCAGTAGACCATCGAGCCGATCACCACATAGCTGAGGACCGGGCTCGATGAGGACTGCGAGGGTTGGGATGTCTTCTGGATCCATTGTTCTATAGCCCGAAGGCAACACCCAGCGTCATGGTATGCCGACGCAGGTTGATCCCCAAGCCGTCGACGAGTTCTCGACTGTATCGAGCAGTCACGCGCGGCGGGCTGTGCCAGCGCAGAGGCACAGTCCAGGCAACGCCTCCGACAAGGTACAGCGCGAGCGAAGGATCGACCTCAGCGGGTGCGTTGAAGAGTACTTCAACTGCGGGACCCAATTCGGCGAAGACGCCACCCGGTCCACCCACGATCGCCATGAGCGGGAGCATCACCCCATGGGTGATCGTTGATTGTTCAATATCGTCGCTGACCAGGTCGAGTTGCCATCGTCGATAGCCCAATTCAGCCCGTATACCGGCGTCGATCATGCTGAATCGCCAAGTCAAATCAGCGAAGGCCCCCGCATAAATCGCCGCGGCGAGATGGGGCGAGATGTCCTCATCCAATGTGCCATCGACGAGGCCAACGCCAGCGCTCGCAAAGCCGCCCCATCCAAATTGCATCGGGGCTGGCTCAGGTGGGATCGCCGACATCGAGCGGGTGTTTGATTTGAGGTCAAGGCTCACTCGTTTGCCGGCAGCCACCTCTACCGCGTGGGTCTTCGTACCCGCCTCGATGACATAGCGCCCGGGGTTGAGCCCCTCCCAGTGCGCCGGGCAACCCTGTGTCCTGTGGTTCTTCAGCGCCAAGCGCAGCGTGCCATCAGAGCATTCGATCCGGATCGAGCCGAAGAACCGCCGATTGAGTTTCGCGAGCCAGCGACGGCCGCGAGCCCGATCCTTGGGAGACTTTGAGCCGGCGATGTAGCGTTCAAGTGCGAGCTTTGCGGCGCTGGGTTGATTGAGTTCGATGTGGCAACGTGCCTTGTAGAAGGCAATCGCAAGCATTTCATCGCCAGCGGCGCTCTTCTCCGCCATGTCCAGTGTCTTCAGCGCAGCCGCGTGTTTGCCTGCTTTGAACTGGGCTGACGCGGTGTCGAGCTGATCACTGGTCGATGGCGCATTTGCCCATGCATTGCTGACAAAGAGGCATATCAGTAAAGCGGTTTGGACGGCGCGTGAGCGGCGCTGCAGCCCCAGACACAGCAGGCAGAGCACGATCCACGCAGGTCCCGAGCTGCGGCCTGGCGCAGCGGTACAACCAACCTGTTTCGTCTTGTTGTCACATTCCTCGGCCCAGACGAGCAGAGAGTTTCTCTCCTGACACTCTCTGATCAAGATCTCGTCGAGGTCGAAATCTGGATCGCATACATCACCGATGCCATCGCCGTCATCATCGCGTTGCTCGCGATTGGTGACGAGGGGGCAGTTGTCATCGGCGTCGATGAGCTGATCCCCGTCCGCATCAGTGCATACATCGCCCAGGCCGTCGTTGTTGAAGTCGGCCTGATCGGGGTTGGCGAGCTTGGGACAATTGTCGGTGACGTCTGGGATGTTATCGCCGTCTCGCTCTGGATCGCATTGATCGCCAATGCCGTCGCGATCGATGTCGCTCTGATCGTTTGTATTCAGGTCGGGGCAGTTGTCGATCTCATCGTTGAATCCGTCCCCGTCGCGATCGCCATCGCAGGCATCGCCCAGGCCATCGCCGTCCAAGTCGAGCTGGTCGGGATCAGAAATCAATGGGCAGAGATCATCCTCGTCATCGACGCCGTCGTCATCATCGTCGATGTCGCCGCAAGCATCGCCGAGGCCGTCGCCATCGGTGTCTGCGTTCTCGCCGCGCACCAGTGGACAGGCGTCCTCATCGTCAGGCACGCCATCGCCATCATCGTCGGTATCGCAGGCGTCACCGCGGCCGTCGCCGTCGGTATCTTCGAAATCGGGGCCGTTGGGGATGCGCTCGCAATTGTCGTCAATGTTGATACGCCCATCGCCATCAACGTCGCCATCGCAGACATCGCCCTCTCCATCCATATCAAGATCGGCTTGATCGGGGTTGGAGCGAGGGCAGTTGTCGACATCATCGTCGACCCCATCGTTGTCATTGTCCCGATCGCAGGGATCGCCGATGCCATCTCCGTCTAGGTCGTGTTGGGGAGAGTTGGCGTTTGGAGGCGGGTTGGCGATCTGGGGGCAGTTATCGTCGTCATCGAGGACGCCGTCGCCGTCGTCGTCGTTGTCGCATTCATCGCCGCGGCCATCGTTATCGGTGTCGAGCTGGGACGGGTTGGCTTTGACAGGGCAGTTGTCGATGCCGTCATCGGCGCCGTCGCCGTCGTCGTCCAGGTCGCAGAGATTGCCTTGACCATCTTCGTCCAGGTCCGACTGCGCCGGGTTATGCAAAAGCGGGCAGTTGTCTTCCGCGTCGGGGATCTCATCGCCGTCATCGTCGAGATCGCAGACGTCGCCGGCGCCGTCTTCGTCGGTGTCGAGTTGGTCGGGGTTGGCGCCTGCGGGGCAGTTGTCGAGCAGGACCCCGGGGGTGATTTCACGGTTGAACTGGGTGTCCTCGGCCCTCAGGAATACGCCGTCTTCGTCGTCATCATCGCAGGCATCGCCGAGGCCATCGCCGTCCGCATCGGGTTGCTCGATGTTCTTGTGCAACGGACAGTTGTCTTCGGTTGGATCGGGCGCAGGGTTGAGCCAAGGGCCGATATCAAAGTCGATCTCGGAGCTGCCCTGGGCAAGCTCGCCGTCAGCGGGCCCGCGCGGATGCTCGTCGATATAGCCGTCGCCGTCGTTGTCGATCTGATCGAATAACGCGATGCAATCGCCCTCGGCGCATTCGCCCATCTCGTCGATCGCGCCGTCGCGATCATTGTCGCGTAGATCTCGACCGTAGGCGCAGATTCCGTCATCACCGCAGGTCAAGATGGTGTCGTTATCGGCGTCTTCGTCGCAGGCGTCGCCATACACATCGCCATCGGCGTTGCCCTGCTCGGGGTTGCGGACTACGCGGCAATTGTCTTCGTCGGGCGCGCGCCGGACCCATTGCACCACCGAATACACGTCTTCGCTGGTGGGATCGCCGCCCCGAAAGGCCTGTCGCTCGTCGATGATGCCATCGCCATCATTGTCGACGAGGTCATGTAGAGCGGAGTTGGCGACTTCGCCTGGCAAGTCAGGGTCAGTAAGAAACGGAACCTCGTTGCCCACGCCATCATCACTGAAGCGGCAAGGACTGCCCTCGCCGCAATCCAGAATCCCGTCATTATCATCATCTGGATCGCAGCGTTCACCGAGCCCATCGCGATCACTATCAGGCTGATGGAACCATGCGGGGTTCTCCATCCGCCAACCGGCGCGATGAAACGTATTCGAGAACCCATAGGGACAGAGGTCTTGGGCGTCTGGGATACGATCGTTATCGTCGTCATCGTCGCAGGCGTCGCCCCCACCCGAGCCGTCGAAGTTGGCCTGGAACGGGTTGGACGTTTCGGGGCAGTTGTCGGCCTCGGCGAGGATGCCATCGCCATCGATATCACCGCAGTCGCGATTGGGATCGAGGGAGACGCAGGTGTCGTATTGCTCGAGCGGATCGTAGGGCTCGCCGTCCTCGCCGAGCATGGCGCCCGGCGGGGCTTCAAAGAGGCCGTCGCCGTCTTCGTCGGCCTCGACGAGACACTCGGAAGAGCAACCGTCCCCCGGCTGGTTATCATCGTCATGGCAGGGCTCACC
>JBNMOZ010000035.1:0-18807 GCA_051276005.1 Bradymonadia bacterium
GGCGCAGTCGCTCAAGCTCTCGCAGGTCCCTTCGCACTCAGCGGGCAAGTCGATGCCGCCACCGCCACCGCCCTGGGCGCCCGCGTCGCCTTCGCCGCCCGCGCCGCCCTGGGCGCCCGCGTCGCCTTCGCCGCCCGCGCCGCCCTGGGCGCCCGCGTCGCCCGCGTCGCCCGCGTCGCCCGCGTCGCCCGCGTCGCCCGCGTCGCCCGCGTCGCCCGCGTCGCCCGCGTCACCCTCGCCGCCAGCACCGCCCTGGGCCCCCGCGCCGCCAACGCCGCCTTCGCCGCCCGCGCCGGCTTGACCGCCGCCAGCGCCGCCCGATGCGCTGTCGTCGTCGTCGCAGCCAATCCACGACAACAAAGCGCAACAGATGAGCGTTCGCCCGATGAATGACTTGCTTCGCATAATGAGCCCTCCTGTGTACCGACCCGCTTCGGCCACGCGGTCAAGGCTAGCAGCCCTACCGGCGCTCCCACAACGGTCAGGAGGCGCGGGTTCGGAGACTGGAGCGCATCGACGTACCGTCTCTGCGCCCCAAGCCGGCGTCACACTCACGGTCGCGATCGGCGCGGTCTGTCACCGGGCCTTGCCTGCTTCGACGTGTTCACCGCGTCCTGGCGCTGGCACGCCTCCTTTTAGCTCGCGCAGGGATGTCGAGCCTGGGGGGAAGATGTGCTGCGCTGGCTCTATGTTTGCTGCCTGCTGAGTGGCGTGCTGTTCGCCTGCGACGACGGGGACGACCCGCGCGGCCCCATGCACGCCACGCTCGGGTCGCCCTGGATCACTTCAGAGGCGGTGGCGGGACGGGGCCAATGGTCCGATCCACCTCTTCTCCGCCGGGGCCATATCGAGTGATCTCCATGACCCCGCCGCCCGCCGTCCGTACGACACGGACGATGGGGATCCGGCGCGCGCCGATCTGACCCCACGCGATCGACTCGGGCACCTCGGCCATCGGCCTGGATGATTCGCTGCCGTCAGCGTCGACAAACACGATCGTGCCTGGATGAGCGGTCAGCGTGGTGGCCTTCTCGACCGCGGGCACCTTGATGGGCGCGGGCGCCTTGACGAGGGGTGGGCTGCAGCTCATCAGGACCAGCGCGCCCCCTAAGAAGAGGGCGCTCATCGCGTTGATGGGGGGGCTTGGACCGTTGTCTCCAGCAGGCGCCCGTCGGCCGCGTAGCTGCGGATCACCCGCTGCTCGCCCCGCATGTGCGAGACGATCCGGACGACCGGCACGCGATGCTCGCCGACCGAGACGAAGGCGATCTGTTCTGGCACCTCCGAGGCCGAGCGGACCTGCTCGTCTTCGCTGTGCTCTTCGACGAAAGTGATGGTGCCTGGGTGCTTCATGTCGGGGCTCCTCAGAAGTGGTCGTTGAGGATGTCGAAGCGGGCGGGGACCATGGCGCGGTATTCAGCGTGCTGCGGCGTGCCCTTGCTGTCGCAGAACGCCCGGATCGTCTCGGCCACGTCCTCGTTCAACGAGTTGGTCGCGTAGTCCGAGACCGAGATGCGGTCTGACGCCATCGCGGCCCGCCAAGGCGCCCAAGCGGCAGCCGTGGTGTCTTCGCCCCACTGCTGCTTGCTCCACGTGTGGCCGGTCTCGTGGATCATCGACGTGCTCATGGTCAGCTGGCTCGTGCCGGCCGACCCGGTCGGATAGATCGTCACGTTGCCCGCTGCGCCGGCGGTCATGTAGGAGCGGAAGTTCGGCGTGTCGTACTGGGTCGCCCAATACGCGTCCTGCGGGTTTTGCTGGGCGTTCAGGGTGACCGAGTTCACCACCGCTCGGTTGGCCGCAGGGAGCGACGCGAACGCGATCGCCGCCTGCTCGACGCTGTGAAAGTGGCCCTGGGTGGTGTCCGGCACATGGGGCGAGAAGATCGTGGCGGTCGTGGTCTCGCAGGTCACCGTGTAGCGATCCGCGTCTGCCTGGATCCCGTTGAACTGGTGGTTCGCCACGAGGGTCGCCGCCGAGAGAGTGTAAGGCGCTGGCTGCGCTCCGCCGATCGACGGGACGAGTTGGGGCCGCGCGTCGGCCTCCGTCAGCAGCCCCTCTAAGATGCTCGCCTGCGCGGTCGCGCCCTGGCTCGCCCACCCGGGATCCCCATACAGCGTAAGGAAGTACGCCCGGGCTTGACGAGACTGAGCGTTGATCTCGCCGCCCAGCAGGGCCTCGACCTGCGGCTGCATATCTGCCGCGACCGACGACCAGCCCACGCTCTGCTGCGCCGCTTGCACCGCGAGACGAGCCTCAAGCGGCTCGAGCGAGCCGGCGTAGTCGACCGTCGTCGGCACCTCACCCCACTTGGGCTGCCACTCCAAGATGATGCCGACGAAGCCCGGGTAGTACGCGTGCAGGCTGATCCACGAGGGGTTGCATTGCGCCGACGTGTCCCAGCGCAAGAGCGCTGCCTCGACGTGGGTCGAGGCGAGCTCGAGATCCAACGCGCCGAGCGCCGCACCCGAGCGCAAGACGATGTGCTGGAAGTACGGCTCGCCACACTCCGCGGCGTCCATCAGCTCATCCGCGCTGGACCCGACAGGCTCGCTCTCCCGCGCGGTTATCAAAATCTGGGTCCCGGGGAAGATCAGGTTCGGGTCATCGCCCAGCTGGCCACGGTTCGCGTTGTAGATCTCTTGCCACCGATTGCCTGCGCCCAAGTGGGCTTCGGCAATCCCCCACAGCGTGTCGCCCGAGACGATAGTGTAGGGCGCAGGTGGCTGCAGTTCGGCGCTTTGGCCCTGGGCCGCAGCGCCGCTGCCGTCCAGGCCGACCCCGGCCTGCGACCCCGTGCCCGGGACCGGCTGTTGAGCCTGATGCATTTCGTGGTCATGCGGCATGGATGCCCTCCCGAAAAGCGAACGCCATCTCGCCAAGGCGCTATGGGCGGGTGAGAATTTCAGACCGACGAGTCACCGACGCGAGAAATTAGCATAGCGGGAGTGGGAGTGGCCAAGTGAGCTGCCACGCCACAGCGCCGGGATCCAAACCGCCCTCCCGCTTAAAGAGGCTCGGTCAACCCTGTGGCCGGCCCGCCGGCAGCTCCGGGCTCGCGCGGCCTACCACTCCTCTTCTGGCTCGTTCACTGGGGCCTCTCCGATGGTCCAGATCTCGCGACCGGTCTTGAGGATCTTGCGCTGGATCGTCGGCAGCTCGGTGCCTTCTGCCTCGGCGATGGCGCGCAATTCTCTCTCGTCCTCCTCTGTGCCGTCGCAATAGCCGACAGGTCGGTCACTGGTCGGGACGACAATCTTGACCTTCAAGTCGCCGTGGTCCCACAGGGTCGAGCTCTTGTTGTCGTGACGGTGGATCATGAGGCTCCCTTAGGCAGACCCGCCGACGAGGCGGGCCTTGTTCGCGCAGTGTATCACTGGCGATAGAGTGGAGCGCGGGCGCAGCCCACGAAGACCGACAGCGCCCGCACTGCCAGCGCGTTGGCGGCGTATGATCCAGGGGTCGAGGACAGACCGCTGGCGCAGGCATCGCGGGCGATTTCGACATAAATGCGAGGCGGGTTGGCTCCTCAAGCCGCTGTAGCGCGCTACAGCGGCTTGAGGTTGGCCTTCGAATCGGCGGGGGTGGTTGCGGGCTGTTCACCCAAAGAGCCTTTGCGTGACCTGTTGCCGCGCTTGGCAACCCAACCATGCCGCCTGAATTTCAGGCGGCTCAATCAGCACTCAAGCCTGCTTGGCGGCCAAGTGGCGAACGGTCACTTGCCCGCGGGAGGCATGATGACGGTGTCGATGACGTGGATCAGCCCGTTGCTGGCCTTCACGTCAGTGCCCGTGACCGTGCTGGTGCCGTTGAGCTTGACCTTGCCGTACACGACGGCGATCGCGATGTCGCTGCCCTGGACGCTCTTCGCGCTCTTGATCTTGACAACATCCTTGGCTGCGACCGCGCCCGATACGACGTGGTAGGTCAGGATCTTGACGAGCTGGGCCTTGTTCTCGGGCTTCAGCAACGTCTCGATGGTGCCCTTCGGCAGCTTGGCGAAGGCCGCGTTCGTCGGCGCGAACACCGTGAACGGCCCGGCGCTCTTGAGGGTGTCGACGAGGCCGGCGGCCTTGACTGCAGCCACCAGAGTCGTGAAGGCCGGGTTGCTGACGGCGACGTCGACAATGTCGCCGGCGACGACAGCCGGAGCAGCAGCGACAGGATCACCGGCGAAGGCAGGCGCGGCAGAGAAGGTGAGGGCGGCGGCAATCAGAAAGGTACGCATTAGCAGCGCTCCGTTGTTGTGTGGCTCGATTGATGCGCCCTCCTGCACAGTAGTTGCGCAGGTTCTGCATAAATAAATAACCGCGCTTGGCTCATAGCGTCCCGCCGGCTTCAGCGCTGAATTGCCTGTCGCAGGTTCAAAATTCCTCTGCGCGCACGCGAGGGCTCCCCGCGACCTCGACGCCATGAGCACGCCCACCTGCGTCACCGACCTCAACCGCCACCGGGTCATCGTGTGGCGCCGCAAAAGCCTGGCGCCGCAAAAGCCGGCAGCACCCTCGTGTGCGAAGGTATGAACCGGGCGCCTGCGTTACAAAACGAACCCGCCGCGGGTCGTACCGTGCGGGCGAGTGGGGCGGTGACCTCCGACGCGTCCGCCCCCCCTCCGGGGGCGGGGCACCACCCTCTTGCGTGAGGGCGAATTCTTCGCCTTCACAAGCAGCGCGCTGATCGACCGCGACCCACAGGCCAACCCGGCCACGCCCAGGAGACCCACAGTGCCCCAGCCCGCAAAGACGCTCGACTTGGCGAACGCCCTGACCTCCTTCGAGGTGGCCGTCCTGCTCGCCGGCGTGCCCCAGAGCGAGGACCACGACCTGCGATCCGCGTTGACCACCGGCGCGGTCGGCGGCTGCTTCGAGTTGGGGTTGCAGATCGATGAGGAGCCTGCGCCCGCGACCACAATCGTCTGGTCGGCTGACACCCTGCTCGCCCGGATCCCCGACTTGCAGGCGCGCGTCGACCGCTACCAGGCAAACCGAACCCGGCTGATGATCCAGCTCGGCCGCGTCCTGATGCGATGCGCCGGCCCGCCAGGCGCGTGGCTGCAACGTATGTGGGCCCGCCCGCGCCTGGTCCTCGACGGCCGCGCCGGCTGCGTTCACGGGTGGGAGTACAGCGGCCTGAAGATGAGCCGCGGCGCCGCCACTCTCAGTGTGATCCGATGGCGCCGCGACGCCGACTGCCCGCCCACCTCGGTGCACGTCGACGCCTGCCGCGCCGCCGCCGAGCGCGCCACAAGGGCCCGCGAGCATGGCCTCAACGACGACCTCACCGCGGCCGCCCTGGATTGCCGGCGGTCCGCCGACCTGATCGCGAGCGGGCTCGCCACCCTGACCGCCGAGGGCGGCCCCTTGATCGAGCGCGCCGCTCTCGCCATCGACTGGGTGGGCGCGCTCCTCATCGCGGGTGATCCCGAGGGCGCTGTCGACGCCTGGACAGAGGTCGACCGGCTCACCGCCGATCTGCCCGAGTCGACCCGCGAGCGCATGACCGCAGCCCTGCGCAATCGGACACACAACCAACACCCACAGCACGTCAAACGCGTGACGCAGCGGCCCACCGACCCTGGCCTCGCGGCCTTCGATGGCTGGTTGGACGCGGTGCTCGAGGGCAGCCAAGGCGACGCCGCAGCATGGTTCGCGCGCGCCCGACGCCTGGCCGCGCTGGGGCAGTTCGAGCAGTCCCGCCGAGCAGCCGCGATGGCCGCCGCGTACGACGGTGATGCGCGCTTCGGCCGCTGGCGCGATGCCGACGACGCGACCCTCACCCAGTCCGCCCAAGCCGACGACTTCAGCTACGCCCGCGCGCACCGCCCGCCCGAGGCCCAGGCTGACTTCGAGCCGCCCAAGTTGCATCCGCTGCGTTGCTACGCCCCCGATCGCGGCTTCGATCTCATTGGGATCGCCGGCACCTCCGCCGCGAACTTCGACCTCGACACCGACGCCATCATCAGCACGCTCGAGACCTGGCGCGACCGATGGGGCGCCCGCGTCATCCGGGCAGAAGCAGACCTGATCGACGTCGTCTTCGACACCCCACCAACCCCCCTCGACCCGTTCATCGATCGCCTGGCCGACTTCTGCATCGACTGCTTCAACTTCGGCGAAGAGCCGATCCGCGATGCGCTCAAACGCGGTCAGGGGCTGGTGCTGTGGTGGGGCTGAAGCAGCGGTGGGGCTGAAGCAGCGGTGGGGCTGAAGCAGCGGTGGGGCTGAAGCAGCGGTAGGGCTGAAGCAGCGGTGGGGCTGAAGCAGCGGTGGGGCTGAAGCAGCGGTGGGGCTGAAGCAGCGGTGGGGCTGGGCCAAGGGCCAGAGTGACACGTCGGTGCGCAAGGCGACCGCGTCGGTGATGGCGCAGGCCCGCGGCGCCGTGCTGGCCGGGCTCTGAGACCGCGCGAGCATCTGGCGCCGATCACCGCGTCGGCGCGCACCCGCTCCGATCATGGCCGGCGGTCCCGCGTGGACTCCATTCGGCGAGTCGACTCGAGCCCACTTGATTCGAGCAGGCCCGACCGCCACGCTGCGCGCGTGATGCAACAACTCGAAGCTGATGACGTCGTTGAGATTCGCCAACGGTCCGAGGGGCGCGAGCCGCTCGTCGGCTGGATCGCTGCCGCCTCGGCGGCTCGGCTGCTGATCGAGACGATCGTAGACGGCGCGTTTCACGGGTGGCGCATTCTACCGACCCATGACATCACCCACGCCGACCGCACCGGGTGGACGCGGTTGGCCACCCGCATGCTGCGCGGGACCCGTCGCCCACCGCCGCTCAAGGTGCCCGCGGTGCTCGGGGGGTCGTGGCGGACGCTCCTGACGACGCTCGAAGACGAATTTGGCGTGATCTCCATCACGCGCTCGCCCGAGGTAGACGACCTGTACGTGGGCCGCGTGCTGCGGTGGCTCGACGACGGACTCTGGATCCTGACGATCGACGCGGACGGCACGATCGATCCCGAGCCATTTGAGGTGTCCTTCGACACGATCACCTGTGTCGAATTCGCGAGCCCCTACACCGCCATGTATGCGGGCGCGGTAGATTGGGACGCGGTCCTCTTGGCCGCCCGCGCGCCCTGAGGCGCTGAGCACCCCCAACCCTGCCCTCAGCCTGAACGCCGTCATCGTCGCAGGCTGCCCGCTCGCCCGAAAACACACCAAATTCAGACCCCCGACTGCCATGCGCGGGCCGTGAGATGTCCAAGCCTATGTAGAGCCAAAAGGAGCCCTCATGCGCAACTGGATTGCCCTCGCAGCCGCCGTCGCGAACTGGGGGTGCTCGCCCGCTGACGCCAACTCGAACCCGATCGACTCGCCCCCACCGTATGTCAGCCCGGTCGAGCCGCCGCCGCCGGGGGCGCCAATGACGCCACCCAGTCAACCCGTACCCGCTGGACTGGGCGTGGACGGCGATGACGGCGATGACGGCGATGACGGCGATGACGGCGATGACGCCTGCGAAGCGGCCTTTGACGCGTGTTTAGACGCCGGATCGACCGAGGCCGAGTGCGAAGAGTCGGTCGAATGTGAGGGCGAAGAGGGCGAAGAGGGCGCCATCGAGGCCGCATGGGTGATCTGCGAGGCCCCCCTCGACGCCTGCTACGAGGCCGGGCGGCCGTGGGTCGAATGCCTCGAAGACCTCGCCCTGTGCATGGACCAGGCGGGGTACGCCGATGAAGGCGCCTGCCTGCGCCTGCTTTGAGATGATCGGTGCGCCGTCGTGAGGCGGCTCACCTGGACGCTGGTCAGCGCGCCCGCGGCGGCCTGCGCGCCTTCGTCGACGAGTGGTACCGCACCGATCGGTTGGGGCGGCTCGAGCGCGACGTGCTGGCGCGGACCGACGAGGACCTGCAGTTCGAGCTGGGGCGCACCGGCGCGTTGCAGCCCTGGCTGGCCTGGGTGGCGTTCGCCGTGGAGGAGGAGCTGCGCGCGCTGGTCGAAGATCACGTCTTCGACCAGGACGCCGACAACATCGACATGTGCGCCCGGCCCAACGGCGTCTCGCGCCGTGACTCCATGGAGAGCCACCACATGAGCGGTGCCCTCTGTGCGCGGCGGCACCCTGCTCGATGAGGTTGGGGTGCTGGCCACCAGCGAGGTCAGCGCCGGCTGGAGCCACGACATGCGGGACTTCCCCGTCCTGTTGGCCGGTGGCGGTGGCGGGGCGTTGAAGGGCGATGTGCATGTGGGCGCGACAGCCAGCCAGCGCACGATGAGCGAGGTCTTGCTGACCGTCGCCAACGCCTATGGCGCGGGGATGTCGAGCCTGGGTGCGGACGAGAGTCGAGCCACGACCGGGGTCAGCGCGGTGCTCGCGTAAGGCGGGACGCGGCTCAGCCCAGCGGACTCAGCCCAGCGGACTCAGCCCAGCGGGCCCAGCTCGATCGTCAGGCCCTCGTCTTGCGGACCCTCGGTGCCGGTGTCCCAGCGCTGCTTGGGCCACAAATAGCTGACGCGCCGCAGCGCGGGCCGATAGACCGCCGTGTACAGCGTGCCCATGCCCGCGTGGTGCTTGTCTGAATATACGGGCGGCTCAAGGAACCGCCGTACGAAGCGCTGCTCGGTCTCTTTGGGGTTGCGCACGTGTATGTTCAGCATCCGAAGGCGGTCTACGCTGCCCGTCGCCAGCGCATGCTGATGCCACTCCACGCGCTGCTGGTGATTGGTGACGACGGCCTGCTTGACCACCGCTGGCGGTCGATCCGGCGCCACCATGACCGTCGCGTGGGCGCCGGCTACGTCCAACACGGTGATGTTGTAGGACATGTGCGTCGGCACGCGGCACAGGGCGGCGACCGCCTGGTCAGTGCGCTCGCACGTCTGCAGCAGATAGCGCACGATGATCGGGATACCGAAGCCGTCGCCATGGGCCCGTCGCCCACCGAAGGCCAGCGACACAGCCAGCCCCGCATCGTTGACCCCGTCGAGCAGCCCCCACAGGCAGTCGCTCATCCCGACCACGGTGCGTCCCTCCCACGCCGTGCGCAGCACCACCGCCTCCCACAGATCGGGGCTGTAGTCATAGTTGCGCACGAGGATCGGCGACCGGCCGCGAAACACCGCCTGCGAACAGCCTGCGATATACGGCGGCGGGCAATAGCCGCTCAGAAAGCGCGCGACCAAATCTGAGCCGCCCGCCAGCGCGACGGCCTGCTCATAGATCGGCACCATCTCGGGCATGTGTGTGCGCAGCGCGCGCAGGCAGGCGAGGTACGTTGGCCGCGCCGCGTCGCCCTGCGACAAAAACCACGCGCGGTACAGTGGCCATTGCGACGCAGCCATCGCGGCCCACTTGGGGCCCAACTGCGCCTCGTCGATGGCCTGTAGCTCGACCGTGCGACGTCCCGGCACCCGTCCTCGTTCTCGCTCTCCGAGGACGGTCGTGGGGGGATCGGCGCGCGAGCTCATAGCATCTTGAAGTTGCCGGCCTCGGCGACCTGAGCGGTGATCGCCGCGTTCAAAGACCCAGCCGCCGTGGACAGGTATGCGGCGCGGATGCCCGCGGTCCAGGCGCGGGCCCGATCGTTGAGCTCGAAGTCCTCGGTCATGAGCCGACCCGGCGTGATCAGGATGCCCAGGTCGGCGCCCTCGTAGAAGTAGTCGCCGACCTTGGTGATACGCAGGAAGAACGCATGGTCCTCACGCTCGACCGTGCGCCGGTGTGTCTGAGTCCGCACGAACTCGACGCGCCCGTCCGGCCGCAAATAATAGACCCCCGACGCCGGCGCGACGGTGACCAGGCGCGGCTCGTCGACGGTGTGCTTGATGACCAGCTGGCTCCAGCTGTCGATGTAGTCGGGGTCGGCCCAGCGCCGGTTGAGGTCGGCGATGTCGATGTCGAAGTCGACCCCCGACCACTCGAGCATGTGGAACAAGAAGAGCGGCATGTCGGCGTGCGCAAAGGCCGCCAGGTTCGTCATCGCGCTGGCGCCCGTGATGCGCGGGTTCAGCTCGCCCAAGTAGAGCTCGTTGGTGTCGAGATCCCGCAGGAAGTCGAGCTCGAAGTAGCCGCGGTAGCCGAGCTTGCGCAGCTCCTCACCGAAGGCCTCGGTCATCGACCGCGCCTTGTCGCGCACGTCGCGGCTGAACGACTCCGGCAACACCTCGTTGCCGCACCAGCCGCCCTTGTATGGCGTCAGCTCGGGGAAGCCCACCAGCTCGGTCATCAGCGGGCCACAGATGATGCCGTGGCGCGTGACGCACGCCTCCATGGCTGAGCCGCGGCAGCGAATGCGCTTCATGATCTTGACGTCGAGCGCCTCGGTGATCTCTGAGGCGTGCCGGTCGTACTCCGCCTCATTCGAGATGAAGAACGTCGTGTGGCCCGAGTCGCCAAACGCCGTCTGTACGACCAGCTGCTCGCCCAGATGGTCCGAAACGCGTCGCAGGTCTGCGTAGCTCTCGACCCGCGCCATCACGTTGGGCACCGACGGGATGCCCGCGCGGTCGCCAATGCGCGTGGTGGACAGCTTGTCGTCCACCGATCGCCGCAGCGCAGCCGAAGGGAACCAGATGTCGATGCCCAGCTCTTCGCAGATCGCCTCGGTCGTCTCGTCAAAGAAGAGAAAGACCGCGCGCGGGCGCACGCCGTCAGGACAGAGCGTCCCGATGAAGTCGATGACCGCCTTGTGCTCCAACAGGTAGTTGTTGATGTCCTCGATGCTGGTGAAGGGGCGGTGCGGGGTCTCGGGCGGCACGAAGATGTTGGGGTTCTGCCCGTCGAAGCAGTCGATGTAGTTGATGTAGCGGAAGCCGCGCACCCACTCGTCGATGCCGATGAGGTTGAAGCTCGTGGCGCTGACGAAGAACGTGGGCACCTCGCTGCGGAAAAAGTAGCGCCGAACGTCCGAGATGCCGCGCAAGACCTTGGGAGCCGCTTCGCTGGAGCGCGCTTCGTTGGGCGTTGAAAGGGGAAACCTCATCGAGTGACTCCTGGCAGCTGGCTCGGCGTGCCCGGCGACGCGCTCGTCTTATTCTTTGGCAGGTCTGTCTTGCGCCGCGTCGCGTCGCCGTTCGCCAGCCGCGCGGGCCGCTCCACGTGCTGCACACCGATCGCCGCGTCGGCGTCGGCGTCGGCGTGGGCGTGGGCGTCGGCGTCGGTGCCGGCCCCCAGGGCGCCCGCGGTGAACACGCGCATGCCCAGCTCGGGGTCGAGACCGTGGATCTCCTGCACGTCGATCGCGAGGAGGTAATCGAGGATCGCGACCGAGACCACCTGACCCGGCACCAGCACGGGGAAGCCCGGCGGATAGGGCGTCACGAAGCTTGCCGAGACCACCTCACGGCCCCCCGCGACGGCCTCGCGCAACGTCGCGTCCAAGTCTACGAACGCACAGACGCCCTCGTCGTACGCCGCGTAGTACGCGCGGCGGATGTCGCCCTCCGCCGTACCAGACGTCGGGTCCGGCTGGAAGTGCGGGTGAAAGCGGCTGAAGTTGGGCAGCGGCGGCAGCTGCTCGGTGAGCAACGCGACCTTCGCGTCCTGGGCGGCCTGCTCAGGCGCGCTGGCATGGCGAGCGCGCACGTCCAGGCCATGGGCGATATTGCCGAGGACCTTGAGCAGGTGCGCGATCGCGCCACGCGACACGCCGATGTGGATCAACAACAACACCGTGTTGCGCGACGTCTTGTTGATGTGGATGTCGTGCTGATCCATCAGCAACATCTTGAAGCTGTCGCCATCGATCCCGGTGCGCCCGACGTGCAGGGTCACCCGCGTCGGGTCGAGCACGAACTCGTCCTCCAACCAGGCCTTCTCGATGGGCCCTACGCCGTCCTCGGCGTCGAAATAACGCGTCAACCCCGAGCTGCGGTAGACCGCGGGCACCATCTCTGCGGGCGAGAGCGCGCGGAAGTAGCGCGACAGGCGCGGGTCTTCGTTGATGCGCTCCCGCAGGATCAGCGCCAGCTCGATGCTGCCGGTGACCATCTCGTATCCCTCCAACTCGACCTGCCGGCGGCCGACGTCGAGGGAGGCGAGGATCTGATAGTTGGGAGACGTCGACGTGTGGGTCATGTACGCCTCGTAGAAGGACGACCTCACCCGCCGCTCGAAGTCTACGTCACGCACGTGGATCATCGAGCCTTGTCGCAACGCCGTGAGCGTCTTGTGCGTCGACTGAGTCGCGTAGACCCGCACCCGCGCCCGATCCGGATCGGGCATCAGCTCGTGGTTCAGCCAGGTCGCGTCGTCGGCTGCGTCGCGGGCGTCGTGTGCCTGCTTCCACACCGCGTAGCGCTCGCGATAGCCGGGCGAGCCGAGGTCCGCCTCGAGGCGCGCGGCGGCGTCCATGGCGGTCCGGCGGCGCAGCACCGGCGAGAAGCGCCCATAGGCGAACCACGCCTCGTCCCATAAGAAGAGGATGTCCGGCTTGATGGCCAGCACCTCTTTCATGACGCGGTAGGGGTCATAGGTGATGCCGTCGAAGGTCAGGTTGGTCAGCAGCAGCAGCCGGACCAGGTGCAGCTTGCCCGCGCTCCGCAGCAACAGGAGCTGCCGCTTGATCTCTGCGATCGTCACGCCCCCGTACATCGAGTATTCGGTCAGCGGGTAGGCGTCGAGGTAGACCGGGTCAGCGCCGCTGAGGATCGCCGCGTAGGGGTGCGACTTGTGGCAGTCATGCGACAACAAGACGATGTCGCTCGGCCGACACAGGGCCTGCATGACGATCTTGTTCGCGGTCGAGGTGCCGTTGGTGACGAAGAAGGTGCGATCGGCACCGAACGCTCGCGCAGCGATCGTCTGGGCGCTCTTGAGCGAGCCCGTGGGCTGCAGCAGCGAGTCGAGGCCGCCCGTCGTCGACGAGGTCTCGGCGAAGAAGAGGCGCGGGCCGTAGAACTGCCCGAAGTCCTTGATCCAATGCGACTTCACGATGGTGTGAGCCCGCGACACCGGCAGCGCGTGGAACATGCCGGTGGGGCGCTCGCTGTAGAGCCGCAGGGCATCAAAGAAGGGCGTGTCGTACCGCTCGTGGACGGCATGCAGCACCGAGATGTGCAGCTCAAAGAGATCTTCGGACTGGTAGAAGATGCGGCGGAAGATGCCCCCATCCAGGGTCTCCACCGGCGCGCTCGTGACCCGGAAGAGATCCAGCTCCGGCCGCAGCTTCTGCAAGAGCTTGCCGAGGCTGGCAGTTCGCGCGCCGGGCATCAGCGCCTCGAGGGTCTCGCGCTTCTCGCCGACGAGGCTGAAGAAGCGATCGGTCAGCCCGTGCAGCTCGTCGCTCTCGAAGCCGAAGCTGAAGCGCAACAAGCAGACCGCGATGTCGGGATTCAGCAGCGCCGCGAGCACCCCGTCCTCGAAGGTCCGCACGACCACGAGCTCGTAGTGGAACCGGTCTGACGCGCTGCGCAACCCGCGAAACTCGCTGCGCAGGACCAGCTCCTCCTCCTCGTTGATGTCGTCGACGACCAGCAGCTCGAAGTACGGACGGTCCGATCCGAGCGCCAGCGTCTGGATGGCGCTGTCGCGGCGCCGCAGCATGTCGAGGACGTCGACCGGCTCTACGCCCGAGAGATCGAGCTGACGATAGGCGCCGGAGCTCATCATGCTGGTCAGGCGAACGCACGCCGAAGTCAGCTTGGCGAAGCGACCCGCCTCGAGCAGCTTCTCAAGGTGCCCGAGCACACGACGGCCGGGGAAGGCGTGGTACTGCTCGATCGGTCGCAGCGCAGCAAACGCCTCGCGACACGCTGTGGTCATCACACCCAGCTCTTCGTCCGAAGAGACGCCGCCGAAGAGGCGACGGCTGGCGTCGTGGAGCCGGTTCCAGGTGTCCGCCCGCAACCGCTGATGGTTGTAGGGGGTGGGGACGATGGTCGAGGTGCCCTCGACGTCAGAAAGCAGTCGGTGCGACACGCTCATGCCTTGACCACCAGTCCAGCCGGCAGGGGCGCCGGCTTGACCAGCGGGACGGCCGGCAGGGGCGCCGGCTTGACCAGCAGGACGGCCGGCAGGCGCGCCGACTTGGCCACCGGTCCAGCCGCGAGTCCGGGCGGCAAGCGCGCCGGCTTGGCTTGGGGCCCGGCCGGCATGCGGGCCATCTTGTCGAGGGGGCTGGCCGGCACGCGCGACGGCTTGACCACCGGCCCGAGGCTGTCGAGGTAGGGACGCATAGGCGACTCTCGATCGTAGACGGAGAAGTGCACGGGCGCGTCGCGAAACGACTTGAGGGGTTGGCCGAGCGTGTGCAAGCCGCGGTGACGGGCGCGGGTCACTCGGTCCAGGTCGAGCTCGAAGGGCAGCAGCTCCTCGTTGGCGCCGGCCTGGTGGATCACGTCGCCCTCGGGGCCCACGAAGCACGACTGCCCGACGCCGCCAGCGCCAGCGCCGTTGATGTCGACGACGTAGCACTGGTTGACCGCCGCCGTCGCTCGAACGATGGACAGCTCGATGTTGCGGTCGGTGGTCGCGGTCAGCACCGGATGCAGGATCACCTCGGCGCCCATGGCGACCAGGGTGCGCGAGTGCTCGGGGAACCACATGTCGTAGCAGATGGACAAGCCGAAGCGGCCCACCCCCGGCACATCGAACACCGCGAACTCGGTCCCGGCAGTGGTCCCATCGGAGAAGGGCGAGAAGGGGAACATCTTGCGGTACCGCACCACGACCGTGCCCGAGGGATCGATCACCGAGCA
The DNA here is from genome assembly GCA_051276005.1 of Bradymonadia bacterium. Classification (GTDB taxonomy): domain Bacteria; phylum Myxococcota_A; class Bradymonadia; order UBA7976; family UBA1532; genus JBNMOZ01. The sequence goes on from JBNMOZ010000035.1 coordinate 14,640, forward strand.
CGTGTTGTAGATCGTGTCCCCGACCTTCTCGTAGAGCGATCCCGTGACCAGCCAGACGTCGTGAGCGTGCGCCATCCGGCAGAACTCGGACTCGCTGGGTCCCGGCAGGGGCTCGGCGTTGGCGTGCACGGGGCCGTGGCCGGCGAGCTCACTGAAGACCACCATTCGGACCCATGGGAACGCAGCCATGGTCTGCCTGAGCCGATTGGACAGGTAGGGCATGTTCTTGCCCTTGGCACCGACCCATAGCTGCATGCCAACGACGCCAAATATGCGACTCATGCCGTTCTCCTCAGTACTTCCAGGCAGAGCACGGTCAGGCCCTGCTCCAGGTGTTCGAAATCAATAATCAGGGGGCACAGGATGCGAATCATGTTGCCGTGAACGCCCGCAGCCACCACCAGCACGCCCTGCTCAAGGCAGGCCGCCAGCACGTCGCGGGTCATCTGGCCCGCCGGACGCGACAGATCGCCGTCCAGGCACAGCTCCATGGCGATCATCGCGCCGACTCCGCGAACATCTACGACCGTGGTGGTCTGCGCCTGCAGCGCCTCAAAGTGCCGTCGAATTCGGGTGCCGATCTCCAGCGCCCGGGCGCACAAGCCCAGGCTCTCGATGAGATCGATATTGGCGAGCGCCGCGGCGCAGGCCACGGGGTTGCCGCCGTAGGTCCCGCCGATGGTCCCGGGGCGCGCGGCGTCCATCACGTCGGCCTTGCCAACGACCGCCGAGATGGGCAGCCCGCCGCCGAGCGCCTTGGCCCAAGTGGACAGGTCGGGGGTGACGCCGAAGTGCTGGTAGGCGCCGAAGTGGCCCGTGCGCCCGAAGCCCGTCTGGACCTCGTCGAAGATCAGCAGGATGCCATGCCGATCGCACAGGCGCCGCAGCCCCTCCAGCCAGGGCTTGGGTGCCGGCACAAATCCGCCCTCGCCCAGCACCGGCTCGACGATGATGGCCGCGACCTCGACCGCGCTGACGACCGTCAACAGCGACTCTTCGAGGCGCGCCAACTCGCGCGCCGAGAAGGCGTCCTCGTCCAGCCCATCGCCCTCATGGAAGTGGTCCGGGAAGGGTAAGCGATAGATCTCCGGCGCGAAGGGGCCGGACCGGATCTTGTACTTGACCTTGGAGGTCAGGCTCATGCCCAGCAGGGTTCGCCCGTGAAACGCGCCGGTGAAGCAGACCACCGCGGGGCGGTCGGTGGCTTGGCGCGCGATCTTGACGGCGTTCTCGACCGCTTCGGCGCCCGAGTTCACCAGCATCGCCTTGGTGTGCTCGCCGTGGGGCAGCAACTCGATGAGGCGCTCGCACAGGGCGACGTAGGGCTCGTAGGTGCCGATTTGGATGCAGGTGTGGATGAGCAAGCCCGCCTGCCGGACGATCGCCTCGACCACCGAGGGCGGGCAATGGCCGGTGCCGACGACGCCGATGCCGCTGGCCAAATCGATGATACGGCGGCCGTCGAGGTCAGTGAGGATCGCGCCCGAGCCGCTGCTGATGGCCGCCCGTGAGCCGAGCGGTACCCCATTGGCGACCGCGGCGGCGCGGCGCAGCAGGAGGGCCTCGGACTTGCTGGCGGCGGGCTTGCTGGCGGCAGACTTGCTGGTGTCGGGGTGCTGGCTCGTGCGGGCTGGCGGGCTTGTGCTGGGGGGGGCTCTCTTCAAGAGGGCAGACACTACCATGTGCTTGTAAAATACACAAACGCATGCTTAGCCTGCCTCGACAACACCTATACAGTGGGCGCTATGGCACACGATGATCATGCTGGCGTTCAGAATATTGAACACCCGACCGCGCACCTACTTCGCGCCGAAGCCGCAGCGCCGCGTCGCGCCGATCTGCAGCCTCTGTCGGGGGCAGACAGCGCAATCGACGCCGAGCCCCCTCCGGGCGCAGACGACCCGACCGGCCGCGAGCCCTCGCCGGTCCCGGGTCCCAGCGTAGGCCCCGGCATGCGACTGCGGGCCCTGCGGATACGCTTCGGTTTGTCGCAGCGCGAGTTGGCGCGGCGAGCCGGCGTCACCAACGGGGCCGTGTCGATGATCGAGCTCGGCCAGGTGAGCCCGACCGTCGGCTCGCTCCAAAAGCTGGCCTTGGTCATGTCGATGACCCTCGCCCAGTTCTTCGCAGCCGACGTATCGCGGGCCGAGCCGTCCTTCTTCCGCGCGTCCGACCTGCTCGAGATCGGCGGCGACGGCGTGTCGCTGCGCCTGGTCCCGCCGGGGGTCGCAGCGTCGGAGTTGCAGATGCTGCGTGAGCGCTATGCCCCGGGGACGGGCACGGGCGAGACGTTGCTCTCCCATGAAGGAGAGAAAGCCGGGGTCGTGGTGGCCGGCCGAATCTGCATCCAGGTCGGCGGCCGCAAGGCAGAGCTTGGGCCCGGCGACGCCTACCACTTCGACGGCCTCATTCCGCACCGTTTTCGCAACGTCGGCACCGTCGATTGCGAGCTAATCAGCGTCGCGACGCCCCGTCGTGTCTGAGTTCATGCAGCGCCGCGGACACCCGCAGCGGCGCACCCCCGGAGGATCCATGAGTATCGAGTTGAACGCTGAATATCCGCTGTTGAGTCAGGTTGGCGGCTACCTGGATGGCCGCTTCTTCACCCCCGAGGGCGCGGCCTTCGACGTCCGCAACCCGGCCACCGGCGAAGTCATCGCGGGCCTGACGTCGTGCGGCGCCGCCGAGACCGACGCGGCGATCGAGGCAGCAGACCGGGCGCTCATGCGCGGAGAGGTCGCCCAGAGCGAGCGTATCGGCTGGCTCGAGGCGATCGCCGCGGCGCACACCGAAAATCGCGAACAGCTCGCCCGCATCATCACCTTGGAGAACGGCAAGCCCCTCGCGGAGGCCCTGGGCGAGGTCGACTACGCGGCCGCCTTCTATCGCGAAGCCGTACTGCAGATTGGCGCGCTGCAGCCCGAGGTCCTTGAGCGGACGCCCAAGGCGCATCGCTGGACGACGCATCGTCGCCCGGCCGGCGTGATCGGGGTCATTACGCCGTGGAACTTCCCCCTGGCGATGTTGGCCAAGAAGGTCGCGGGGGCGCTCGCCGCCGGCGCGCCCATGGTCATCAAGCCCGCTGAAGCGACGCCGCTGTCGTGCATCGCGCTCTTCCGCATGCTGCATGACGTCGGCGTGCCGCCCGGCATGGCGAACCTGGTCTTCGGCGACGCGCCGGCCATCGGAGAGCGCCTGTGCGCCCACCCCGCCGTGCGCGTCATCAGCTTCACCGGGTCGACCCGAGTCGGCAAGCTGCTGTCGGCGCAAGCCGCGCCCTACGTCAAGCGCATGGCCCTTGAGTTGGGCGGCAACGCGCCCTACCTGGTCTTTGCAGACGCAGATCTAGACCACGCCGCCGACCAGCTTCTGCCCAACAAGTTCCGGTGCAGCGGGCAGACCTGCGTGTGCACCAACCGCGTGTACGTGCACGCCTCGGTGGCCGACGCCTTTGTGGAGCGCATGCGCACGCGCATGGCCGCGCTCCAGGTCGGATCGGGCTTCGATGCGGCGACGAAGATCGGACCGCTCATCGACCGCGGCGGGTTCGCGAAGGTCAAGCGCCTGGTCGAAGACGCGATCTCGAAGGGCGCGCGCGTCGTGATCGGCGGCGCCCCAGATGTGCCCCCCGAAGACGGCGCGATGTTCTACCCGGCGACGCTGCTGGACGGCGTGACTGCAGAGATGAACTGCGTGCGCGAAGAGACCTTTGGTCCGGTCTTGCCGATCGTGCGTTTCGAGACCGAAGACGAGGCCGTGCGCGCCGCCAACGACACCGACTATGGCCTGGCCGCGTACTTCTTCACCGCCGATGCGGCGCGCTGCGAACGCGTCGCAGCGCAGCTTCGCTTTGGCCACGTCGGCGTCAACAGCGGCACGGGCCCGACGCCCGAGGCGCCCTTTGGCGGGATGAAGCAGTCGGGTCTGGGCCGCGAGGGTGGGGCCGAAGGCCTCTTGGAGTTCGTCGAGCTGCAGACGACGGCGGCGCCGCTGGGATAGCGGCGGTCAGCGCGTGCCTGGGTTCGGCGCAGGCGACTCCTCTCAGACACCCATCCGCCGCCAGCTTCAAGGCACCGTCAGCCCCGAAAACTCGGCGATCTGCGCCTTGATCTGCTTGCTGTCTTTGAACACGCCAACCGGAAAGTTCGCCGCCTTGCCGTTGGTGCGC
>JBNMOZ010000036.1:0-18734 GCA_051276005.1 Bradymonadia bacterium
GAAGACCTCGGTGGTCGTCGTCACCCCATCCGCGCCGTAGCGCCGAGCCGTGCGTTGAATCGAGGCGGTGTCACCGGTGAACTGCAGCACGGCGACCTCGTCTTGCAGGTGCCCATCGCCGGGGGGGGGCGTCGCTGGGATCGACGTCAGCGCTTTGAATTCGCTCTGACTCTTGGACTCATCTGCGGCGCCCTCGCCCGCCTTCTGCCCACCGAGCTGCGCCTGCTCCAACGTCGACCAGCGGCTCGCGGGCCAGGTCTCGCCTTCGAGGCCCTTGGGGTGGCGATGACTGCCGACGCCGACGCGATAGCGCCAGGCCTGCCCCTGATTGTCGCTGGCGTACCACCCTTGCGCGGCGTACATGCGCGCCCGATCGGCGTCGACCAGGTACGTGTTCGTGCCCGAATAGAAGACCGCCCAATCGGACAGCCCCAGCAACACCAGCAGCAACGACGTCATGCGATGAGCGACCCCAGCGTCTCGTCCGTCCTGAAGAGATCGCCATCCTGCGCGACGACGCCATCGCCGATCAGCTTGGTCAGGTGGGTCTGCACCGACAGCCCGGCCATGCCCCCGCCCGGACCCATGCGCACGATGGGCGGCGCGTCGGCATAGGCGCGCTCGACGATCTCGGGCACCGTCAGCGGGCCGTCATCGAGGGCCGCGCGCACCTTGGCCTCGCGCATCAAGCGATGGTCGATGTAGCGCTGCAGGGTGTGGTGGGCGCCGCCCATGGCCGGGCCGTGGCTGGGCATGAGCACGCTCAAGTTGCGATCGCGCAGTCGGGCGAGCTGGTCGAGGTAGACGCGCAGATCGCCGTCGCCCGGCTCGATCAGGATCGTGCCGAGCCCCGCCACCATGTCGCCGACGATCGCTGAGCGATCGGCTCGATCGACGTAGCACAGGTGTCCGCGGGCGTGTCCGGGCGTGTGCAGCACGTCGAGCGACAGGGTGCCCAGGTCGATCACGTCGCCGTCCTCAAGGTGGCGATCCACCGCAAAGTCGACCCGCTTCGCCGCCTCGGCGTGCGCCCAAATTGGCACGCCCAGGTGCTCGGCGAGGGCCACAACCCCCCCCACATGATCGTGATGCTCATGGGTCAGGGCGATGGCCTCGACCGTGCCAGGCAACGTGTCGATGAAGGCCGCAAGCCGCTGTTGTTCTTTGGGAAACGGTGACGCGGGATCGATGACGATCAGCCGCTCATTGCCCACGATGTAGCAGTTGGTGTGCGTCGCTGGCGGCAGTGTTGGCGTGCGCACCGCGAAGAGCACGATGTGCGGACGCAGGCGCGAATGATCGGCCGCCACGCCCCGCGCATGCGGATTGTCGGTGAAGCGCGCGACGTCATCAGCGCCGCCGGCCGCGAGCACCGAGAGCAGATCGAGCGTCGGGGGCGCGATCAAGGCTTCGCCACGCGCATAGAGCGCCAGCGCCTCTGCGGGCTGGATCCATCCGCCCGCCATGAGCTCATCACTGTCGGGCGGCACCACGGCGAGGCAATCGGCGTCGACGCGGGTGAGGAAGAACTGCGTCCGCAACTTCGCCCCGATATAGGGGGGGACCAGCCACGCGCCGATCGGTGTCAACGAGGCCGCGTCGAGATGCCGATACCCGACCTCTTCTTGCGTCTCGCGGATCGCGGTCTCTTCGGGCGCCTCGCCGGGCTCCGTCATGCCGCCCGGGAACGCCCAGAAGCCACTCAAGAAGCGGTCGTGCACTTGACGCTGAACCCAGAAGATCGCCCCGTCGGGGCGCATCAAGATGAGCGACGCTGAGGTTCGAACGGTCACTGCGCCTCCATCACTGAGTCTTGAGCCAGTCGGCGTAGCCGTCCATGAGCGCCGCGAACAGCATCGAGCCAATCCGCCGGGCGCCGGCCCGCGTCGGGTGGGTCAAGTCGCCGCCGCCCAAGCCCCGCTTGTACCAGGCCGCCATCGAGTTCTCGCCGCCCATCGCCCGCCATGTGTTCCAGAACGCGCAACCCTGCTCGTGGGCGACGCGGCGCTGGGCGAGCACGATGCGCCGCACCACGGGGCGCGTGCGCAGTCGGCCGTTCTCGTCTTTGTCAGCGCGATCCATGGGCGCGACGATCATGCAGGACACGCCCGGCAACGCCATGCGCAGCACGCCCACCGTTTGCGACAGGTCCTCAGCGTAGCGCTTGATGTTCATGCGCTCGGCCTGGCTCTCGTTCGTGCCGTAATGAATCAGCAGAACATCGGGCTTTCGCAGGCGAATCTGGTCGTGCCAGTGCTCGGCGTTCATGCGCTTGAGCAGCGACGCGCGGGCCCCGTCGAGGCCCAGGCTGTCGTAGATGACGCCGGGGCCATCGCGCTCGAGGGCGACGCCGAACAACCGCACCTCGCCGTTGCCCAGGCTGCGCAGCTTGAACTCATGCGCGGCGTCGGCCATCTGAATCTCGGCCTTGCGGCTGGCGGGCTCGGCGGTGCGCGTATCGACCTCGATCATGCGCCCGTTGATGCCCATCTCGAACTTGCCGCCCCGCGGCTGGCCGTAATAGTAGACCTCCATCTTCGAGAACGTCTTGCCCAGCTCTTCGCCGGTGGGCTTGAGCGAGACCCACTCGCCTTTGCGGGTCGTGCGGAAGGTCACCGCGCCCAAACCGTATGCGCCATCCTTGATGGTCGGCCTGGTCATGCGGTTGATCTTCCAGCCCTTGGAGCCCTTGAGCTCCAGGTTGGCGCGGCGGTACCAGGGCGCGGGCTTGCCGGCGAGCACGAAGCCATGCCCCGCGTCGCCGAAGCGCGTCTGCATCAGGCGTCGCACGGTCTGCGTGACGTAGTCGCCGGTGATCAACGAGTCGCCGTAGTGCAGAACGCGGGTGACGGCGCCGAACTTCTTGTCTTGCACCCGCTTGAGGCTGCGATAGAACCGGTGCATCGAGCGCTGGGGATCTTCGATCGCCAGCAGCGGCAGGCCCTTCTTGGTGCGCCGAAGCTTCGGCGGCTTGGGCAGGTTCGCGTCAGACTCGAAGAACTGGCTGATGACCTCGGCGTCCTCTTCGCTGTAGCCGCCCTCGCCCACCGGCGGGGCCCAGGACGCCGCAGCCTCCATCATGCCGGGCGGCATCTCAGAGTCTTTGCCCTTGTCGCCGGGATCGACCGCCTCTTTGGGCGCGCTCACGTTCGGCGGGACGGCGAGCACCACGACGCTCATCAGCTTGGGATCCATGCCGTTCAGGGGCGGCGGCGGCGCGGGCGCCGTGTTGGGCACCATGCCCAGCAAGTCGGCGTCGTCGACGATGCCTTCGATGATCGGCTCGGGTGTGCCGGTGGTGACCCCCTCGGGTCGCAACAACCGCGGCGCGAGCGTCCAGTGATCCTGGGGGAACCACTCAAGTGGCTCGACGCCCGACAGCTCAGCGGCGATAGCAAACGCGAGCATCGACGCCATCATCAAGGCGACCTTGACGCTCGGCCCCATCGCCACGGCGACGGGTGACTCAGTCGGTATCGTATCGCTCGCCACGACTGCTCCTTGGCACGCTCGACGTCCGCCAGGACGCGTCAGAACTGAAAGTAGATGAAGGGCACCGCGTCAGCCGAGATGACTTGCTTGAAGGCAAGCCCAGCGCCCACCGCCAGAGCCGCCTGGATCACCGCCGGCAAGGCGATGAACGCGCTGACCACGGCCTCGAATGCCCGCTTGGGCACCAGATGCGTCGCCGCAGCGACACCGAGCACCGCCGCGATCTGCCAATTGAGATTGGTCGTCGCGAAGGTCAGCTCGGAGAGCTTGGCGAGCACGGTCTCGGTCTGCTCGAAGCTCTTGGCCCGAAAGAAGATCCACGCAAAGCAGACGTAGTGGAATGTGATGAGCGCCGCAAGGGCGCGCCCCGCCGGGCCGCCAAAGAGCGCCCCCTTGCCGACGTGTTTGCGGGCCCGCTGCCATGCGCGCAGCACCGCCAACGCGACGCCGTGCAGCAAGCCCCAGATGATGAAGTTCCAGCCGGCGCCGTGCCACAGCCCGCCCAGCAACATCGTCAGCATCAGGTTGCGGTAGGTCTTGTAGGCGCCGTTTCGACTGCCGCCCAGCGCGATGTACAGGTAGTCGCGCAGCCAGGTCGACAGCGAGATGTGCCAGCGGCGCCAGAAGTCCTGCAGGTTGCGGGCAATGTAGGGCGCGTTGAAGTTGTCGGGGAACGTGAAGCCCAACAGCAGGGCGGTGCCGATCGCGATGTCTGAGTAGCCCGAGAAGTCGCAGTAGATCTGGAACGCGTAGCCGTACACGCCCACCAGCACTTCGAAGCTGGAGTAGTTGCCGGTCAGCTCAAACGTGCGATCGACCAGGTTGAGCGCCAGATAGTCGGCGATGACGATCTTCTTGAAGAGCCCGAGCAGCACCAAATACAGCCCGCGCCCGGCCATCACGTCGGTGAGCGGCGGCCGATCGCGCAGCTGGGGCAACAGGTCGCGGGCGCGCACGATGGGGCCGGCGACAAGCTGCGGGAAGAAGCTGACGAAGAGCAGGTAGCGCCCGAAATGCGCCGGGTGATACCAGGGGGTGCCCTCGCCGTGACCGACGGGCTCGAGCTCACGGCGGTAGATGTCGATGGTGTAGCTCATCGACTGGAACGTGAAGAACGAGATGCCCACTGGCAGCAGCAATTGCAGCCGGCCCATGCTCAGCGCGGGGCCGTCGATCCAGCCCCGCGCCATCATCCATGTGTCGACCCAGGCGACGGAGTCCATGAAGAAGTTGAAGTACTTGAAGACCGCGAGGATCCCGAGGTTGTAGATCATCGAGACCAGCAGCAGCTGGGTGCGCCGGCGCTTGTTCGAGGTGCGGAACAGCTGCCCGCCCACGCAGAAGTCGACGAACGACGAGGCCACGATCAGGCCCAGGTACAGCGGGTTCCAACAGGCGTAGAACAGCAGGCTCGCGCCCAACAACACGCCCAGCGCAGGCTTGCCCCACCGCACCATGCCCTGATGGATCGCGACGACGATCCCCGTCAGCAGCACGAACTGCCAGGTGTCGAACTCGAAGACCCAGCCCGAGAAGACCAGGAATCCCGCCGCGACGATGGCCAGCGCTGGCCAGCCAAAGCGCACTACGCTCCAGTACGCGGTGAAGACCAGCGCAAAGAAGGTGACGAATTCCAGGGAGTTGAAGAGCAATCGAGGTGCCTGCGCGGGTGAACGAGCGGCGTACTATGCGAGTGTTATCTGGCGGCGTCCACGGTGTTCTTGATGGCGGCGCTCGAATCGCCCCGAGCGCGGCGTAGGCCGCGGATGGTCACGTCGGGCACGCGCTGCTGGAACCAGTCGCACCAGCTGTCGGGCAGGAACAGGGCGTAGAACGCGATCATCTGCAGGCTGAAGTAGATGAGATCCTTCATCAGCGCCGCGATCACCAGGTGCATGCCGATGCCGAGCACGAAGGCGATCCAGCGGATCTTCTTGAAGAAGAGCAGCGGCGCGAACAGCTCGAAGGCCAGCGCGAACTTGGTCTGCGCGATCCAGGTCCAATGCGGCAGGGTGCGCGCGAACCACGACGCCAACTCGGTGCGATAGATGCCCACCGAGTGGCCGTAGAGGATGTCGTGCTTCCACATCCAATCGCCGTGCACCGTCTTGCAGATGCCGGCGGTGCAGTACTGGATGAGCAGCGTCGTCTGGATGATCCGGGTGGGCCATGCCGACTGGTACAGCACGCCATCGGGGCCCCGCCACGCGGGGGGCTGCAGCGTCAGCAGCATGAAGAACACCAAGTACAGCTTGTTGAGCGTGAACGCCGCGTTGATGTCGGCGAGCTGGATGTAGACCGCGCAACAGAAGCACAGCGCCAGCGCCACCCGGCGAAACAGCCCAAGCACCACAAGCGTCGGCGCACCGAAGATGAGCAGCTTGAACCAGGGGAGCTGATCGGCGGTCAGCAGCGGCAGCGGGTTGGGGAAGTGAAAGCCCATCACCGCGTCGCTGAAGTGGAAGCCCGAGGGGGTCAGCCACTCCTCGGCGTGGCCCATCCAGCCGGCGATATAATAGATGAACGTCAGCGTGAAGAGGCGCTCGAACAGGCGCATGCGCGACGGGCTGATGGCTGCGAACCAGAAGTTGTTGAACTTCGCGGCCACCTTACCGATGCCCTTGGCCGGCACCTGCTTGCGGGTGAAGAGGTTGATGATGACCGGCGACACCAGCAGCAGCAGCACGCCGAAGGCGATCGACATCAAGAGCCAGTTGGAGAAGAAGCCCTTCATTTCGCTGCCTCCGTCGCCGGCGCGATCATCTTGACGGGCTTGTTGAGCTGCAGGTTCTTGGGCGAGATGCGCAGATCCGACCCACGGGGCGGCTTCCTGATCGGCAACTTGTTGCCGGGGCCGCGCTTGAGCTTGGGGAACGCGCGACTCTTGCGCTTGGAGCGCCGCCTCTTGGAGCGCCACGTCACGTTCTTGGGGCGCTTGCCGTCCCAGCGCTGCTCACCGAACAGATAGCGATGCCGCTTCTCGGCGAGGTACTCCGTGAGCGGGCGCCGCGTGAAGCGGCCGACCTCTTTGGCCAGCACCTTGATCGGGTGCGAGACCCGCGAGACGCGCACTGCATCCAGCGGTGCCGCGTCGGGTCGAACCAGGCGCCGGCGGGCCTTGATGTAGTTGGTGATCTCTTTCATCCGCGGCCGGGCCATCCGACCGCGGAACGCCTTGCCGCACAGCCGATGAAGCTTGGTGCGATAGCCGAAGACGGGCATGTCGAAGATGCCGTCGATCTCCATCTCGACCCAGTCACTGCTGCCATTGGTCTGGATCTCGACGTGATACGTCGACCAGCTGCGCACGTCGCGGGTGAACAGGCAGGCGACCCGATACTGGTGCTTCATCATGCGCGGCAGGTCGGGGATGTCTGTCGACGCGCTGCCAACATAGGTAATGGGGATGATCCACAGGATCGCGAAGGCGCAGAACATCAACGCGTCGTACGGACTCATCCGCCGCTTAGGCGGCTCCATGGGCGTGTCTCCATATTGGCAGCAGACAGATTGGCGTATTGGCAGCAGACAGAGTGGCTGAAGGCGGCCACTGAAACAAAAAACGCGCCCAAATGGAAAAAACACGCGACACGCGGCCAGACCGGCCGATGGGGAGGTGTGACCACCGATCCGGAGCGAAGCGATGCTGACTACGATTTGGCGTGGATTTCTCGACCTCACCTGGCCCTGCACCTGCCTGTGCTGCGACGATCCCATCGAGCATCCCGGCTTTTGTGACGGGTGCGCGCTGCACGTCTATGCCCGCGGTGGCCCGCGCTGTGTGCAATGCGACGCCGACCTGCCCACGATCGGGCCAATCCATCACTGCGGACGCTGCCTGGCCCGGCGCCCGCGTTTTGATCGAGTGCACGGGCTGTTCGACTACGCCGGGCCCGTCGGCGACGCGATCCGCAAGGCGAAGTACAGCGGGCGGGTGGATGGTGAGCGCGCCGTAGCCCGCGTCACCCGCGGGGCAATTCCTCAATCGTTACAAGATGATCTACCGCATGCCATCGTGCCGATGCCCCTGCATCGGCGTCGCTTGAGGCGGCGCAGCGACGACCTGCCCGTGCAGATCGCCGCGGCGGTCGCGCAGGCCCTGCGTGTGCCCCTCGCCGCACGCCTGACCCGCCGTATTCGCGACACATCGCCCCAGGCCGGGCTCGATGAGAAGGCTCGCCGCAGCAATGTTCGGGGGGCCTTCGCGACGCGCCCGCCCCCGGCCGATGTGCTGATCGTCGACGACGTGCTGACCACCGGCGCGACGGCCGACGCGCTCGCGCGCTGCCTCAAACGGGCCGGCGCGTTGCGGGTGCGGGTGCTCGCCGCCGCGGTGGTGTCCCGCTGCACCTGATCGGCCTCCGCGATGGAGTAGCGCTGCCCCCTCACGCCGGCTTCGAGCGCCGACCGCCCCCGGATCGGAGTTGGTCCCATCGTTGCTATCCCAAGCACTCCGAACCGCTCGGAGATCCCACCATGAGCAAGCCAATGGACGCCTTGATCCCCGCCGCAGGCCGCGGCGCCCGCCTTGACCGCCCCGGCACGCCCAAGCCCCTCGTCGAGGTCGACGGTGTGCCGCTGATTTTGCGCATCTTGCGCCAGATGCAGGCCGCCGGCGTGACCCGCGCGGTCATCGTCACCGGGTTTCGCAGCGCCCAGGTGCGCCTCGCGTTGAGCGCCGTACCGGGCCTCAACATCGCCCTGGAGTTCGTCTACAACCGCCGCTGGCGCTTCGGGTTGGGCAGCTCGCTGCTGGCCGCGCAGGATCGCTTTGACGGGCCGTTTCTGCTCGCTATGGCCGATCATATCTACGATGCGCCGCTGATCGCCCGCATGGCCGCGGCGGCCCCCGAGCCCGGCGGGTTGGTCGCCCTGGTAGACCACTCGCCCGCCCGAATTTTCGACCTCGACGACGCCGTCAAGGTGGTCTGCGAAGGCGGCCGGCCCACCCGGTTCTTGCGGCATTCGAGCGCGCCCGCCACCGACGCGGGGCTGTTCTTGGCGACGCCCGCGCTCTTCGACGCGCTCGCCGCCTGCGACGCCCTCGATTTGGCGCATGGCGTCGACTTGATGGCGCAGCAAGGCCGCGTTCGCCAACTCACCGCCGGTGACGCCGAATGGGACGACGTCGACACGCCCGCCGCCCTCGTGCACGCCGAGTTGAGGCTCCGCGCTCGCCGTCGCCAGCAGGCGGCGCGCACCGGCGAGGCCGAACCGACGTTCACCTTTCAGACGGGCAGGCCGGTCGACACCGACGTGATCGTGCAGCGCGGCGCCGTCAGCCAGCCCAGCCGGTACGGCGTGGTGCCGGCCGCCAGCGCGTCATCGCCCGTCTTCGTGTTCACCGACGAGACCGTCAACGGCCTGTATGGCGACGTGTTCGTGCGCGACCTCGAAGACGCCGGCCATCGCGTACACCGCATCGTGATGCCCGACGGCGAAGAGGCCAAGACCGTCTCGAACTACGCCCACCTGGTCGAGCGCGTGCTCAGCAAGGGCATCGACGAGCGCTCGGTGCTCATCAGCCTGGGCGGCGGCGTGGTCTGCAACGTCTGTGGCTTCGTGGCCGCGACGCTCTACCGCGGCATCGGGCTGGTGCATGTGCCCACGACGCTGATGGCCCAATGCGACGCGGCCATCAGCCATAAGCAGGCCGTCAATGGCGCCCGGGGCAAGAACATGGTCGGCGCCTACTACGCCCCCCAACGCATCATCGTCGACGTCGACGTGCTGGCGACCCAGAGCGCTCGGGCGCTGCGCGATGGGCTGGCCGAGGTGCTCAAGCACGCCCTCGCGCAGGACGCCGCGTACCTGGAGTGGCTCATGGATCCCACCCTCAAGCTGCGCGACCCGGTGTTCCTCGAGCAGGTCGTGCGGCGCAACATTGCCCTCAAATGCGCCATCATGGCGATCGATCCGCAAGAGAAGGCCGAGGGCATGGTGCTGCAGTACGGGCACACCGTCGGTCACCCCATCGAGCACCTGTCGGGCTACACGCTGACCCATGGCGAGGCGGTCGCCGTCGGCATGCTCATCGCCGCGCGGGTCGCCCGAATCATGGGCGCCTTGGACGACGCCGGCGTGGCCGCGCATCGCGCGCTGCTCACGCGATGGGGTCTGCCCACGCAGGTGCCTTCAAACGTGCGCACGGCCGACATTCTCAAGGCCCTCAACTACAACAAGACCTGGCGCACCGAGGGCACCCGCATGGCCCTCGTCGATGCGCCAGGCCAGCTGTGGTGCGTGTCTGACGCCCACGCGATCCCCGTCTGTGACGCCGTCATCGCCGACGCCGTAGACGCCACCCGAGGAGCCTCCGATGACCCAGCCCACCCCAACAGCGCACCCCCGCGAGACCACCGTGATGATCACCGGCGCGGGCAGCGGCATCGGGCGCGCGTGCACGGCGCGCTTCGCGGCCCCGCGATCGGGGCAAAGAGCCGCGCGGGTGATAGCGCTGGGTCGTCGACGCGCACCCCTTGAGGCGCTGGTCGCGCGGTGGGGTGAGGGCGTCGTGCCGCGCCCCTGCGATGTGACCGATCCGGCCGCGCTGGCCGCTGCGCTGGCGGGCGTCGATCGGCTCGACACGATCGTGGTCAACGCGGGCCGCTGCGAGACGGCGGGCATGGACGACGCCGAGGCCGAGGCCGTGTGGCGGCGGGTCATGGCCGTCAACCTGGACGGCGCCTTCAACACGTTGCGCATCGCCGGGCCCAAGCTGCGTGAGGGCGGGCGGGTCGTCTTGGTGAGCTCGGGGCTCGGGCGCCGCGGACGCGCAGGCTATGCGGCCTACACGGCAGCCAAGCATGGCGTCGTCGGCCTGGCGCGGGCCTTGGCGCTCGAGTGGGCACCGCGGCGTATCACCGTCAACGCGATCTGCCCTGGCTGGGTCGACACCGCCATGGCCCGCAGCGACTTGGGCAAGGCGGCCGAGCGCGCGGGCGTGCCCCCAGCTCAAACGCGATCGGTCGCCGAAGCCGCCATCCCGTTGGGGCGCTTCGTCGAGGCCGACGAGGTCGCAGGCTTGGTCGCGTGGCTCTGCTCACCCGACGCCGGCATGATCACGGGCCAGGCCTATGGGATCTCGGGCGGCGAGGTGATGGGATGACCCGCATTCGACCCAAGGCGATCGATCTGCTGGCCGTCGGTCATGTGACCCTCGACGCGTACGGTCCACCGCGGCAGACGACACTGGAGCCGGGCGGGAGCGTGCTCTACGCCGCGCGCGCTTGGCGGGCGCTGGGGCGGCGTCCCGGCATCGTCACCACCGTCGGCGACGACTTTCGCAGGCCCTCCGCCTTCACCGGGTTGACCGTCAGCGCCGCGTCGGCCCCCCGCACGACGCGCTTCGCGAATCGATACTCTCTCGCGGGCGATCGCGCCCAACACTTGGCCGCGCAGGCTCCGCAGGTCTACGCCGACATGCTCCCGCCCGAATGGACGACGCCCCGCGTCGCGTTCTTGTGCCCCGTCCTCGGAGAGGTCGAGCTCTCGAGCTGGCGCGAGGCTTTGCAGGGCGCGTCGATCACAGCCGCCGGCTTGCAGGGCTGGCTCAAACGCGCCGACGGCGACGGCACGGTGACCCATGGGCCCCAGGCCCTCGACCCTCGGGCGTTCCATGGTCTCGACGTCGCGTTTCTGAGCGAAGAAGACCTCGCCGGCCGCTTGGACTGGCTCGACGCCCTCTGCCACGGCGTGCCCCTGGTCTACCTGACGCGCGGCACGGCCGGCTGCCTGATCTTTCGGCGTGGCATGATCGACCGCGTCGGGATCTTCGCGACCGGGGCGGTCGATCCGACGGGCGCTGGCGACACCTTCGCCGCGGGTACGCTGCACGCAATCGCTGACGGCGGGGGCCCGATCGCGGCGGCCCGCGTGGGCGCGGCGGCGGCGTCGGTGGTGGTTGAATATCGCGCCAATGCGCCGATGCACGCGCTCAGAGGCGCACCCGAGCGGGTCGATCGCGTCGCCTGATCACGCCGACATTACCCGACACGACTTGCTGAGCCACGGTGCGGACGCGCATCATACCCAAGCACCGTCATGGAGCTTAATATGCGTAGCCTTCCCATCCTCATCGCGGCGGGGTGCATTAGCACCGCCCATGCGGGCGATCTTAGACCGGATCCGCCCCTGTTCGCGAGCGAGATAATTCAGCCTAATGGACCCACCGACCTCATCATGCCAGCCAGCGAGTTGGCGTATGTGCTGGGGGTCGGTCTCGACCAAAGACCGCTCACCTTACGCTTCGACTTTGGGCCGGCGCGGCTCAACTCACCCATCGCAGCCGGCCGGCTGGGGCTCGAAATCAACTCCCCGTTTGGCAATGACGCGCTGCTCTTCGCCGGGGTGGCTGACGGCGGGCGGCCCGGCGATGACTTCGTGACCTTCTCGCTGCGCGTCGAAGGCATCGTCAGCGCAGATGACGCGTTGACCCTCGATCTAGAAGGCGCCGCGATACGTCTCAGCGGCGCCGACCTGCTGGGCGCCGCGCCCATCGAGATCCAGGCGACGCTGCGTGACAACAACGGCGTGATCGACGCGAACGGGCGCCGCACTGGGCTTTTGCTCGACGCCCGGCCCTGCATCTCGGCCGACTTCACCCCCGGCGGACGCGGCCTCGCTGCCGCACCGCGCGAGACCTTCGTTGGGCTCCCGCGCACGGTCGACGAGACCAGCTGGCTGACCATGGCGTTGGCCGACTGTCGTCGAACAGACGGGCAATTAGTTAATAGCATTGGAGACTTGGGCACAGTCGCCCTGCGCGTCACAGGCGACCTGACGGGCGTCGATCGCGTCGAAATCCGCGGGCTGGGCGCGTTCGCGTCAGACGGCGACGACGCGGTGCTCGACCTCGACTTGGGGCCCATCGAGTACGCCGGACCGATCAGCATTCGCGTCGATGGCCGCACCCTCATCGCCGAGCAAGTCCTCGATCTGACCATCGACTTCGAGGGCCGCGTGCCCGGCACCGGTCGTCGCTTGCAGGGCCCCCGCGCTTTGACCCGGTGGGAGCCCATCGACCGCCGCCAGATCGTCAACGTGACCCCGCTGCTCGACGGCGTCGAGTGCCCCGAAGGCGGCGTGCTCGTCGAAGAGGGCATCGACCAGAACTACAGCGGCGCGTTGGATCCGGGCGAGGTGACCGACAGCCACATCATCTGCAACGGCCAGACAGGCACGCCTGGCGACGCGGGCTTTGACGTGCTGCAAGCCATCGAGCCTGCGCCCCCCAGCGAAGAATGTGCCGTCGGTGGCTGGCGCATCAGCTCGGGCCGCGACACCAACCGTGACGGCAGCCTGCAGGCCGAGGAGGTCGAAGCGCGGGCCATCATCTGCAACGGCGTGCGGGGCGAAGACGGCGCCGAAGGCCAGGCCGGTCCGGTGGGTCGGGCGGGTGAACGCGGCTCGCCCGGTCCGGTCGGCGATCGTGGGTCGCAGGGCGCGCAGGGCGACGCGGGCAGCGAAGGCGAGGGCGCCTGTGGCGTCACCCCCGGGCGCGCATCAAGCAGCCGTGGCTCAGCGGGATGGCTCGTCGGGCTCGGCCTGCTGTGCCTCGGGCTGCGCCGCCGCCGCGCCTGAGATCGCAGCGCCTGAGATCGCCGCGCCTGAGATCGCCGCGCCGAGCGGCTTGATGAGCAGATGCGCCGCGCCCACCCGCTCAAACCCCACCTTCGCATTCGCCGCCAGCATGCCGGCGTTGGCCTCATCGTTCCAGGTCACGATCTCGGCGTAGCCCTGCGCCCGCGCCCATTGAACGCACACCGCCTTGAGCCCTGACGCGATGCCGCGCCGCCGATACGCGGGGCAAACGCCGGTCAGGTCTTGGAACAACCGCTTCGATCCGTCGGCGTGCTTGCGCATCTCGCTGATCGCGATCCACGCGTCGCCATCGCGCGCGATGAAGCACGCGTCATGCAGCGCTGCGGGGATCTCGACCTCGGCTTTGAGGTACGCCTCGAGCGAGATCGGCGTGTACGCCACCGGCGCCGGCACGTCGCCATCGAGAGCGATATAGAGGGCGTGTAGGCGAGCGCGCCAATCGGGCAGATGCTTGAGCGCCGAGAGCGGCTGCACATCGAGGCCCGCGAGGCCGCCCTGCAAATCGGCGAGCAGCGCCACATCGGCCTGAGCGACCGCGCAGACCTGCGCGTACTCGATGCCTTCGGTGGCGAAGCCCTTCGCCCGCGCGATCGACAGACTCCGCGGGCTCGCGTCGGAGATCTCGGTCATCAACTCGGTGGTCTCGGGCATCGCGGCCAGCGCGACGTCATAGAGCCGCCGGCCAATGCCTCGACCCTGATGATCCGCGTCGACGACCAGATGCAGATAGCGCCGACCCGGTGCGCCATAGCGCAGCAACTCCCAAATGCGGGCGAACCCAATAATTTCAGAGTCTTCAGCTGCGACGAACGCAGCATACGTCTGGTCGTTGAAGGCCAGGCTCGCGTCGTAGGCTTTGATCTGGGCGCTCGTATGCCAGTGCCAGGGCGTGGCGCGATGGCAGATGGCTGCGAGGCGTTCGTAGTGCGCGTCGGCGTCAGCGCCGGTGGGGTCGAGAGGGCGAATCGTGACAGCCATACGGGCCTCCGGGAGCGAGCACCGCGACGTTGGCGGCCTGCTAGAAGAGGCTGACCTGCTCGACGCGACCCAGCTTGCGGTTGACCAGATGGCGCGCTTCGTCGGGCAGGTTTGGGCGACCGGCCAGCCAGGTCAGGTACTCCTTTTGTACCTCGGCGAGCGGGGTGCCCGTGTGCTTGCCCAGGCCAATGCGCAGCACGCCGGTCTCGCGGTCTTCGTAGAAGTAGCGGCCGAAGCGCCCTTGCTCGACAGCGAGCAGCTGCTTGATCTCGGCCTGACGCTCGAAGGCGCCTTCGACGTCGTCGGGCACGAGCCCAATCTGAATCATGCCCATCAGCAACCACCCACAGGCCAGGCTGTCGGCGTCGGCGGTGTGGGCCTGATCTTCGGGCAGCGGCACCCCGTAATGCGCGCACATGCTCGACAGCTTGCGGCTGCGCAAGCCGCGGTGGCCCCACAGAGCGAAGGTGAACGTGTCGAGGCTGCGCGGCAGGCGCCACTCGATGTCGTTGCGGACGTTCTCGCCGTTGAGCAGGGGCTCGTCGAAGCCGTGCAAGTTGTAGCCGGTCAGCACCGGGCGCAGCTCGGTCAGGTGGGCGTGAAACTTCTTGGCGATCACCGGCCAGGCCGGGGCGTCAGCGACGTCCTCATTGCGAATGCCATGCACGTTCGTCGCGCCCGCCGGGATGTAGATGCCGGGGTTGACCAGCGCGCGCAACGGCGCCCCAAGGCGCTCTGTGCCCCGCAGGTATGCGCCGCCCAGCTCGACGATGCGATCCGAGCGGGGGTCCGCGCCGGTCGTCTCGGTGTCGAAAGACAGCACTAATGCTTCACTGAGCTTCATGAGGGCGTTGGAGCATGGCCGGGCCAGAAAATCAACGCTGCTCCACAGATCCGAGCCCCGTTCGACCGGCGATGGCGTTGCTTTTCGGCGGGTGATGCCTTCAAGT
Source organism: Bradymonadia bacterium (assembly GCA_051276005.1). Lineage (GTDB taxonomy): Bacteria > Myxococcota_A > Bradymonadia > UBA7976 > UBA1532 > JBNMOZ01. Next base: position 15,024 of record JBNMOZ010000036.1, read on the forward strand.
ATCGCGCATCAGAGCTCGACGGGAGGTGTCAGTGCGTGTCCAAAGACCCATGATTCGCAAGCAGAACGGGCGATTCCCGGTCGGGCTGCTCGGGCTGCTCGGGCTGCTCGGGCTGCTCGGGCTGCTCGGCGCCTCTCCGGCGCTGGCCCAAGACAACGCGTACGTCGACCGAGTGTCGCAGCGCATCGCGAGCAATCTGGGCGTTGAGGACGACGATCCTACTCTACGCCCGATCATCCCGGCTTCGGACCATCCGCAGCGCATGATGATCGTGGGCGCCAAGATGGCCAGCCCCGTCGAGGGCGTGCGCCAAATCACCCTCGACGTGACGTTGCCCGGCGAAGGGCCGCGGCTGCTGCTGGTCGACGCGGGCGCGGTGTGGCGCGGTCCAAAGGGCGCTGACTTCGTGCTGGTGCCCAACCAGAAGTTCATCATCGACACCCCCAAGATGTCGGTCACGGTCGAGGCAGTGTCTTTGCAGCCGCGCCCCCCGGTCGTCGCGCCCGGCACAGCGCTGTCGGCGATCTGGACCAACGATCCGGGGCTGATAGCGGTGCTGCGTACGGTGCAGCGCATCGAATCTGAAGAGGCCAAGAGCCTGACGCGCTATCTCAAAGAGGCCGACGGCGTCTGGGCTGTCGACACGTTCCTCGACAACCAGGACGTGCGGCTCGCCAAGCGCCTGACCTGGGGGATGAACGTCCTTGAGCAGTTGGAAGGCCGTGTCCCGCGCGATGAAGTCCAGCTCGCGGTGCTGGCCATCAGCGCCGACTATCGCCTGCCGCAGGCCGCCGACTGGATGATGCTCAACCGCAGCCTCGACAGCCAAGCAGGCGTCAAGGCGGCCTGGAAGGCCACGACGGGCGTTGAGATGATCCTCGAACGCGCGGGGCTCGACCACCGCGTGTTCTCGCCGCGTCATGCGACCTACCACTTCAACATTGGCGTGGCCGCCTACGCGCGCAACGACTTGCCGACCGCCAAGAAGAGCTTCGAGAAGGCGCTGGCGATGCGTCCAGAGTTCCTCGAAGCCAAGTACAACCTGGGCGTCGTGTTCTACCGCATGGGCAAGTACGCCGACGCGCGCGGCGAGTTCTCCATCGCGTCGGGCATGAAGGGCGCCGCCGCGCAGGTGCACTACAACAAGGGCGCGACGCTCTATCGGCTCGACGAGAAGCTGTCGGCCGCGCGTGCGTTTCGGGCCGCGCTGGCGGTAAACCCGAAGTTCAAGATGGCCGAGGATTGGCTGGCGAAGGCCGATCCTGAGGGCAAGACGAAGCCGAAGAAGAAAAAGAAGAAGAAGCGGCGCCGCCGCCGAAGGAGGGGACGATGATCCGCGCGATTTCGGCCCTGATCCTGGCGGTGGCCTGCCTGTCGATGACGGCCTGTGGGCCCCGGCCCAAGGTGCAGATCAAGACGGTCGCCATCGATGATGGCCCGGTGTTGGGGCCAAAGGCGTCGGCCGAAGAAGCCGAAGGCACAGTGCCGCCGCTCAAGGGCATCGTGCAGGGCAAGCAGCTGGTGCCCGACAAGCTCGTGCCGCCCGAGCCCCCCTCCGATCCAAGCTTCGGCCCCCCCGAGTGACGCGAGGGTGCGCTGTCGCATGCCTGCTCGCCCTCAGCCCCCTTCTCACCCTGGGCTGTGAGAGCACCGGCTTGGACCGGGGCGCGGCGGTCGGTGACGCGACGGCGACCGATGCTGACGCCACCAACGACGCGGGCCCGGTCGATGCCGCTGCGATGGATGCCATGGCCGACGCCGCCCTGCCCGAGCCCACGTCGCCGGACCCCGCCGACATCCCACAGTTCGCGTTCCCCATTCACCCCGACGATCGCCCCTTGCTGCGCGAGAGCCTGGTGTTGGGCGTCGACCACGATCCGGTGCGCGTCGATGGCGTGTTGTGCCTGGATCACGACGGCCGCAACTTCCCCTTTTGCTACGACGGGCACGACGGCACCGACTACCTACTGACCGGCGGCTTTACAGCGATGGACCGGGGATCCGCCCGCATCCTGGCCGCGGCGGGCGGGGTCGTCATCTACGCCGAAGACGGCAACTACGATCGGTGCCGCGGATCAACGGCCGGCGACATCGACTGCGACGGCAACCCCATGTTCGCCAACGGCGTACGCATCGAGCACGCCAACGGCTACGTCAGCTGGTACTGGCACATGAAGCGCGACTCGGTGGCCGTACAGGTCGGCGACGTCGTGTCCTGCGGTGATCTTCTGGGTCTAGTGGGCTCCAGCGGCCGGTCGGCCCAGCCACACCTGCACTTCGAGGTCGCAGGCCCCGATGGGCGGGTCATCGATCCGTACGCGGGCGAGTTCAGCCAGGCCGAGAGTTACTGGAACCAGCCGCCGCCGTCCGGCGACTCCCCGCAGGATCGAGTGCTGCCGGGGCCGGCGTGTCATCCGGCGTGGACCACAGCACCGTGGGACTGACCGGGCTCACCGTCGGCGTCGCAGTGCCAGCAGGGCCAGCGCCATTGCCCAACCCAGACTCGACGCCGGTGCGCCCGGCCGAGCCGCGCAGCCGATCTTCTTGGTGGGGCTGCCACAGGCTTTGGCCCAGAGGATCGGCGGGGTCTCTGCTCGGCAGCGCTCTAGGTCGTCGGGGCGACCGACAAACGGATCGCAGACATCGCCCAGCCCGTCGCCATCGCCGTCGCGCTGGTTGGGGTTGATGTCGTTCGGGCAGTTGTCATCACCATCCCCGATCTCGTCGCCATCCGCGTCGGAGCAGGCGTCGCCGTCGCCGTCGCTGTCGAAGTCGGCTTGGTTTACGTTGACGACGCGTGGGCAGTTGTCCTGGTTGTCGGGCACGCTGTCGCCGTCATCATCGATGTCGCAGACGTCGCCGCCCCGCGTCTGGGGATCGCCGCCTTCGCGCCCTGAGTCGCCATCCAAGTCCGCCTGATCCTCGTTGAACAGCAGCGGGCAGTTGTCGACCGCGTCGTCGACGCCGTCGCCGTCATCATCGACGTCGCAGGCATCACCCGGCTCGCCGGGGACGGGCTGCGCGCCGCCGTCGGTGTTGCGCTGATCCGGGTTGGGCACGGTCGGGCAGTTGTCGTCGACGTCCAGCACCGTGTCGTTGTCGTCATCAGCGTCGCAGGCGTCACCCTCGCCGTCTTCGTCCGCGTCGGCCTGAGCGCCGTTCGACACCGTCGGGCAGTTGTCAGGATCGTCGGCGAACCCGTCGTTGTCGTCGTCCGAATCGCAGATGTCGCCCAGCCCGTCCATGTCGAGATCGGCCTGATCGACGTTGGCGGCCTGGGGGCAGTTGTCAGGGCCATCGGCGATCCCGTCGTTGTCGTCGTCCGAATCGCAGATGTCGCCGCGCAGGTCGCCGTCGGTGTCGGTCTGATCCGCGATGTCGACCATGAGGCCGGGGGCGTCGTTGAGCAGGCAGTTGTCGACCTCGTCGCGCACCCCGTCGTTGTCATCATCGGGATCGCAGACGTTGCCCAGGCCGTCTTCATCGAAGTCGGCCTGGTTCGCTTCGGGCGTGCGCGGGCAGTTGTCGTTCGCGTCGAGCGCGTCGTCGTTGTCGTCGTCGTCGTCGCAGAGATCGCCTATCGCATCGTCGTCAGAGTTGATCTGGTCGGGGTTGGCCAAGGCCGGGCAGTTGTCGATGTCGTCGAGCACGCCGTCGTCATCATCATCGAGGTCGCAGGCATCACCGAGTCGGTCATCGTCCAGATCGGCC
>JBNMOZ010000037.1:0-18511 GCA_051276005.1 Bradymonadia bacterium
TCGGTGACCTCGAGCCCGGTGTCTTTGCGCAAGCGCTGCACCTTCGAGATGATCTCGCGCGCCAACCCTTCACGCACCAACTCGGGGGTCAACTCGACCTCCAAAGCGACCGTCAGCGGTCCCTCGGTGGCGATGACCACGTCGCCCTTGGGCGTGCGGGTCACGAAGACGTCGGCCGCCACGACCTGGGCGCCGGCGACCTCGATCGCGGCCCCCTTCTGCAGCGCGTCCCACTCGACGCGGGTGAACGCTTCGATGGCCTGAGCGCCCTCGCGCATGCGCTTGCCCAGCCGGCGGCCGAGCGTCTTGAAGTTGGCCTTGAACGTCAGCGTGGCCAACTCGGCGTCGTCGTCGGTGACCTCACCGCCCTTGACGTTGAGCTCCTCACAGATGAGCGGCATCTGCCGGGCCAGGCCCTCGAGGATGTGCCGATCGTGATGCACGATGCGCACGTAGCTGAGGGGCTGGCGCGTCTTGAGGCGATGCTGATCGCGCAGCGTACGGCCCAGACCGACCACGTCGCGCGCCAGGCCCATGAAGGTCTCGAGCCCCCGATCGATCAGCGCGTCATCGGCCTGCGGGTAGTCGCACAGGTGCACGCTCAGCGGCACGGCGAGCGCGGCGCCCTCGGCCAGGCTGCCCTGGGCCGGCTCGACCACCAGGTTCTGGTACATCGACTCGCTGATGAAGGGCAGCACCGGCGCGAGCACCTTGGAGAAGGTGACCAACACCTCGTGCAGCGTCGCGTAGGCCGCGCCCTTGTCGGCCCGGCTGCTCTCATCGGCCGAACGCCAGAAGCGACGACGACTCACGCGGATGTACCAGTTGGTCAGATCGTCGATGAAGCCCAGCACCGGCGGCACGACCTTGTAGAGGAAGTAGCCCTCCATCTGGGCGTTCACCTCGGCCACCAGCGACTGGAGCATCGACAGGATCCAGCGATCCATCTCGGTGCGCTGCGCCACCGGCGGGCGCTCGGACGTGACGGGGTGCCAGCCGTCGATGTTGGCGTACTGGGTGAAGAACGACCAGGCGTTGCGCAGGGGCAAGAGCACCGTGCGGATGACCTCTTTGACGCCCTTCTCGCTGAACTTGAGCGGCTCGGCGCGCACGATGGGCGAGTTGATCAGGTAGGCCCGCAGCGCGTCGGCGCCGTAGTCGGCGAACACCCCATCCACCGCGGGATAGTTCTGCTTGCTCTTGCTCATCTTGCTGCCGTCTTCGGAGAGCACCATGCCGTTGACGATAGCGTTCTCAAAGGGGGCCTTGTCGAAGAGCGCCGTCGACAGCACCAGCAGCGTATAGAACCAGCCGCGGGTCTGATCGAGGCCCTCGGCGATGAACTGCGCGGGGAATTGGGCGTCGAAGGTGTCGGCGTTTTCGAACGGGTGATGTCGCTGGGCGTAGGGCATCGCGCCCGACTCGAACCAGCAATCGAACACGTCGGTCACGCGCTTCGCGGGCGCGCCGCAGGCCGAGCAGGCCACGTCGAGGTGATCGATCTTATGGGTGTGCAGGTCGTCGACGACCGCGCCGGTGGCGGCCTGCAACTCCGCGATGCTGCCCAAGCACATGCGGTGGTCGCAGGTGCTGCACTCCCAGATGGGCAGAGGCGTGCCCCAAAACCGGTTGCGCGAGACGTTCCAGTCGCGGGCGTCGGCGAGCCAGTTGGCGAAGCGCTTGCCGCCGACGGCCTCGGGCACCCAGTGGATGGTGGCGTTGTTGGCGACCATGCGATCGCGGATGTCGGTGACCTTGATGAACCAGGCGGGCACGGCCTTGTAGATGAGCGGGGTGCCGCTGCGCCAACAGAACGGATACGGGTGATCGATGGTGTCGTGCCGCAGCAGACGCCCGTTGGCCTTGAGCGCCTTGATGATGCTCGGATCGGCCGCCTTGATGTTTTGGCCGCCCCAGTCCGCGATGACCGGCTTGAAGTTGCCTTCGTCGTCGACGCTCTCGACCACGCGGATGCCGACGGCTTTGCAGGCCGTGAAGTCCTCTTCACCGAAGTCGGGGGCCATATGCACCAGGCCGGTGCCGCTGGCGGTCGTGACGTGGTCCGCAGCGATGACCTGGAAGGCGTTGGCGTGATCGGCGAAGAAGTCGAAGAGCGGCGTGTAGCGCGCCCCAACCAGATCGGCGCCGGTCAGCGTGCCGAGCACGACGGAGTCCTTGCCCAGGATCGACTCGCGCAGAGCGGCCGCGATGATGAAGACCCGGTCGTCGCCGGCCTTCGTCGCCCGTACGTACTCAAGCTCGGTGCCCACGGCCACCGCGAGGTTGCTGGGCAGCGTCCACGGCGTCGTCGTCCACACCAGAAGGTGGGTGTCTTTGAGGGCTGGGTTGAGGTCGGCATGATCCACCACCGGCATGCTCACCGTGATGGCCGGATCCTGCACATCGCGGTAGTCCATGTTGGCTTCGAAGTTCGACAATGACGTCGACAACCGCCACGAGAAGGGCATCACGCGGAAGTCGCGATAGACGAGACCCTTCTCCCATAGCTGCTGGAAAACCCACCACAGGCTCTCCATGTACGACGGGTCCATCGTCTTGTAATCATTATCGAAGTCGACCCACCGACCCAGGCGCGTGATGACCTTGCGCCACTCTTCGGTGTAGGTCAGCACGCCGGCGCGGCAGGCCTCGTTGAAGGTGCCGATGCCGTACTCTTTGATGCTCGTCGGCCCGTTGAGGCCAAGCTGCTTCTCGATCAGCATCTCGATGGGCAGGCCGTGCGTGTCCCAGCCGAAGCGTCGCTCGACCCGGTAGCCGCGCATCGTCCAAAAGCGGGGGATGATGTCTTTGAGGGTCGACGCGACCAGGTGGCCGTAATGCGGCAGACCGGTCGCGAACGGGGGACCGTCATAGAAGACGTATGGCTTGTCTTCGGGGCGGCTCGACACGCTCTGAGCGAAGGTGTCCTGCGCGGCCCATTGCGCCAGAATTTCCTGCTCAGCCGCCGGGAAAGAGCGGTTGGGATCGATGGGCGAAAACGCGGACATTGTGACCTCCGAAAGACGCAAAGGATCGCACTACCGCATGCGGCGCGGAGGGGCAAGGCTCGGGGCCCCGCCGATGGCGTCAGAAGAGGCCCAGTTGCGCCGGCTCACCCTCACCCGCCCAGGCTGGCAGCGGCGCGATCTCGGGCCGTAGCGCCCGAATCATGCCGTGCAGCGTGCGCGCGACCTCGGGCGCGAACACGTCACCAGGAGAGTGCACGAAGATCCAGGGATGGCAGCCCTCGCCGATCCACCGGGCGATGACGCCGGCCCATTGCTCGAGGAACGGGCGCGTCACGGCCGGGTCGAGGTGGGTGACGATGCGCACGAAGGGCTGATCACCGGTGCGGATCGGCTCGACGGGCAGGTCGGGCTTGCGCGACAGGGCTTGCAGGCTGTGCTCGTCGTCGGATGGGGCGGCGCGCAATGGGCGCGTGTCCATGAGCGCGCGATCGGCGCCGTGCGTCGCCAAGATGGCGTTGAGCGCCCCATCGGCCCCACCATTATAAAAGCCCGGATGGCGCACCTCGACCGCCAACGGGGGCCCGTTCAGCGCGCGCAGGAAGCGGTCGAGGTCGCCCAGTTGACTGGGCGTGAAGTACGGCGGCAGCTGCAGCAAGAACGGCCCGAGGCGCGCGCGCAACGGATGCATCACCCGCAGAAAGTCGCGGGCGGCGTCGAGCGCGGGGCCCCGCAGCGCGTGGGTATGGGTGATGTCTTTGGGGAACTTGAAGGCGAATCGAAAGCCCGGCGCCGTGACCGCGCGCCACCGCGCCACCGTCTGTGCGGACGGCACCTGGTAGAAGGTCGTGTTGCCCTCGACCGTGTTGAAGCCCTGGCTGTATTGGGCAAGGAAGTCAGCCGGCTTCGCGCGCTTCGCGAAGAGGCGTCCGCGCCAGTCGGGGAGCGCCCAGACCGGCATACCCAGGGCGTACGGCATGCGCATCAGGCGATCACGGAGGGGGCGCCGGCCCCGGGTCAGGCGCCGGATCGGGGTCAGGCGCCGGCTCGGGGTCGGGCGGCGGCGGCTCGAAGAGCATGCAATCCGGCGGATCACCCGCGGTGGTGATGCAGCGGCCGGTGTCTGCCTCGCGCGCAGGGCAGATCGTGTCGATGGTGAGCACGGCCTGGTTGGCGTTGAGGGCCGGCGCCTCTTCACCCAGGCTGCTGCCGCACAGGTTGGCGCTGCTCAGATCGACCTGAATGAACTGCGCCGGGACGCCCAGGGCGTCGGTGATGTCGGCGCGGTTGAGCAGCGTGCCGTCGAGCACCGCGTCTTGCAGCGTCACGCCGACGAGCTGCGCGCCGGTGAAGATCGCGCGGGTCAGGTTGGCGCGCAGCAGGTTGACGTTGTTGCCGGTGGCGCCGTTGGCGTTGGCCTCGATCAGGCTCGCGTTCGCGAAGCTGGCCCGCGTGATCGTGGCGCCGTTGAGGATGGCGCGCTGCATGTTCGCGTCGGTCAACACGGCCCGCGTCAGATCGGCGCGCGTCAGGATGACGTCGACCATCGACGTGGGGCCGGCGCCCACCATGAACGTCGCGTCGGTCAACGTCGCGCCGGTCAGGTTGGCCGAGTCCAAGTCGGCGCCGTCGAAGGTCGCGCTGTTGGCGACGATGTTGGTGAGCACGGCGCCGGTCAGGTTGGCGTCGCCGAAGTCCGCCCCGTCGACCATGGCCCCAATCAGCCGCGCGGTGCGCAGGTTCGCGCGCTCCATGTGGGCCCCGCTCAGGTCGACGCCAGGCAGCTGAATGCCAATGAGGATGGCGTCGCGCAGGTCGACGCCGGTCATGACAATCTCAGTGAGCGTCGCGTCGATGAAGTTGGTGTCGCGCAGGTTTGTGTTGCTGAAGTCGATGCCCTCGAACTGCGTCCCGCTGAAGTCGGCGCCGCGCAAGCTGGCGCCGCTCCAGTCGACTTGGACGAAGAGCGCGTCATTCGCGGTGCGCACGGCGCTCATGTCGGCCCCGGCGAGGTTCGCCCCCGCGACGCGCGCGCAGTCGAGAGAATCAGGGGGGTTGCTGGCGAGCGTCGCGTTGAAGAACGCGTTGCGGAACACGCCGCCCGCGTCGATGCCCGAACGCGGCCAGTTCATGTCGCGGTTGAGCGAGGTGTCGCCGAAGACGGCGCCCTCGAACATCGCCTGGCAGTAGTCGACGCCCACAAACTCCGAGTCGCCCAGGCTGGCGCCGCGCAGGTTGGCGCCGCGCAGCACGAACGGGAAAGCCGGCGTCGAGAGGCGACCCGTAAAGGTCGCGCCCGACAGGTCGGCGCCGCTCAAGTTGGCACCGCTCAAGTCGGCGTCGCCCGCCGGGTTTGCAGCGCCCAGACGTGCGCCCGCGAAGCGTCCGTTCATCATCGTCGCACCGCGCAGGTTCGCGCCCGTCAGGGTCGCGCGCTCGAATTGCGCGTCTTGGAGCAGCAGATCGCGCATGTCGGCGTCGGTCAGATCGGCGTCGCTGAAGTTGGCGCCGTCGATGCCCGCCTGCCGCAGGTCGACGCCGCCCGTGAGGCGGGCCCCCGAGAGGTCGGCGCCCGCGAAGCGCGCGTCACCGATGACAGCCCCCTCGAAGCCGACGCCTGACAGGTTCATGCCGCGAAAGTCGACGCCTGAGACGTCAGCCGGTCGCGCCGCGGCGCTCAGGTTGGCGTTGCTCAAGTCGGCCTGCCCCAAAGTCGCGGGCGTACACCCTGCCGGCGCGCTGAAGTCGGCGCAGATGCCAGCGGTACAGCACCCCAGCAGCACACCGTTGAGCGCCGCACCGCGCAAGATCGCCTGGCGCAGCTCGGCGCCGCGCAGGTTCGCCAGCACCAGGTTCGCGCCCGTCAAGTCGGCGCCGCTCAGGCTGCCCCCGCTCAAGTTGGTGCGCGGCATCGAGACACCCGCGGCCTGCACGTTCGACAGGTCGACGTTCGGCGCGTCCATGCCGTCGAAGCGCGCCTCGGTCAGGTTGGCGCCGGCGAAGGTCAACTCCAGCGGCAAAGGCTGAGGTACACAGGCGCCGCCCTGACACGCATGCACGGCGCTGCAGCCCGAGCCGTTACCGCAGAGGCCATCGCCGGCAAAGGCCTCGGCGAAATTTGCGCCGGTGAGCGGCACGACGCTGAAGGCCGCGCCTGAGATGTTCGCGCGCTCAAACACGGCGTCGACGGCGATGGCGACGGCGCCCGTGATCGCATCATTGAAGCTGGCGCGGGTCAGGTCGGCGTCGCTGAAGTCGGATCGAGTCACGTTCGATCCGCCCAACCGAGTCCGCCTGAGCGACGCGCCGCGGAAGCGCACGTTGATCAGCGTTCGATTTTGCAGGTCGAGCCCGTTGAGCGTCGCGCCGTCAAGGTTCGCGCCGGTCAGATCGAGATCGCGATTGCCGCGCATGGCCGTGATCAGCGTGGCCTGGGTGAAGCGCCCGTCCGCTCCAGTGCCAGCGCGGGCCCAATCCGGCAGGCCAGCCAGCACGCCACCGAGCACGGCGCCCTCGAAGTTGGCATGCGTCAGATCGGAGCCGTCGAGGTTCACGCCCTCAAGGTTGGCGCCGCTCAGGTTGGCGCCGCTGAGGTTCATGCCGGTCATGTCTGCGCCGGTCAGGTCGGCATTTGCCAGGTTCGCGCCCCGCACGTCGCGTCCAGACAGGTCGGCGCCACGCAGGTCGAGCCCGCTCAGGTCGGCGCCCGGTCCGATCTCGACGTCTGGCCCGAAGAGCTGGCAGTTCGTCAGTTGCTCCGCAGTGATGCGGCAGTCACCGTTTTCGTCTTTGGGCGGGCAGAGCGTGTCGGGCGTGATGTTGACGCCGTCCCAGTCCTCGGGCGGATTAAAGACGCCCCATTGCACACCACACAGGTTGGCGCCGGCGAAGTCTGCGCCAATCACGCTGCCGGGTGTGCCCAGCACGTCGGTGAAGTCGGCGCCCGCCAGGACCGCGTTGGTGAAGAGCGCGCCATGGACCCGCGCACCGGCCAGCAACGCGCCGCTGAGATCGGCTTCGACAAACTCGGTGCCCACCAGCCGCGAAGCCACGAACTGCGTGCCCGAGGCCGTCACCTGATCGAGCAGGGCGTTCTCCATGTTCGCGTTGATGAACAGCGCCTGGTTGAGCGTGGCCTGCGTCATGATCGCGCCGATGCCCTGCGCGCCTGTCATGTCGGTCCCCGCGAAGACGGCGCGCTCCAAGCGCGTGCGCAGGATGGAGATGCCAGTGGCGATGGCGGCGGTGAAGTTGGCCTGCCGCGCCAGCGCGTCGTCGAGGATCGCGCCGCGCAGATCGGCCTCGCGGAAGTTGGCGCCAAACAGGTTGGCCCCGGTCAGGTTGGCCTCGGTCAGCGTCGCCTCGATGAAGCTCGCGTCACTCAAGTCGGCGCCGTCGATCACTCGCATGCGAGTGAGGTTTGCCTCGCGGAAGTTCGCGCCCGGCGCCTGGCGCAGCGTGGCGCCCGTCAGGTTTGCCCCGGTGAAGTCGGCGCGGCTCAAGTTGACCTCCGAGAGGTCCTGACCCGACAAGTCCACCCCGATCAGGTTCGCGTCGGGCCCCAGCGGCGGGTTGCCGAACAACCGACAGCTGAGCAGATCGCCCGTGCCTGCGGTGGCTGCGGTGACGACGCACTCGCCGATCTCGTTCTTCGGCGGGCAGATGGTCGCCGGGCTGAGCGCAGCATCGGTCCAGCGCACAGCCTGGTCGAACTCGCCCCAGCGCACGCCGCACAGGCTCGCGCCCTGCAGGTTGACGCCCAGGAAGTTCGCCGGGCGCCCGGTGGCGTCCTTGAGGCTCGCCCCGCTCAGGTCGGCGTTCTGCAGGATCGTCTGCTCAAGCGCGGCCTCTTCGAAGTTCGCGCCGTTGGCGACGACGTCGGTGAGGTCGGTGCGAATCAAGGCCGCGCGGCTGAGGCGAGCCCCCACCATGCGCGCTCCGGTGAGCGTCGCGTCGGTGAGGTTGGCCTGGGCCATCGCGGCGTTGTCGAGGATCGCCGCGTCGAGGCGCGCGTTGAGCAATGAGCCCGTCGACAGGTTCACGCCGCGGGCTTCGGCCCCTTCGAAGTGCGCCCCGTCGGCGATGGCGCCGCTCAGGTTCGTGCCGCTGAGGTTCGCGCCGTCGAAGTAGGCCCCGATCACGCGCGCGCCGCTCATGTCGGCGTCGCTCAGATCGAGGTTCGACAGCCGCGCGTCATTGAGGACCACGCCGACCCAGGTGGTGTTGGAGAAGCGGGCGTTCTCGAACACCGCGTTGCTCAGGTCGGCCCCATCCAAGGTCAGTCGATCCGCGGTCACTCGCACCATCACGGCGCCGCTCATGTCGACGCCTGCGAGGCTGGATTCTTTGATCGTTGCGCCCGTCAGATCGACGCCCGGCATGCGCGCGGGCACCCCTTCGAGGGGCTCCATCGTCACCTGGAAGAGCAGCGAGGAGCGCAAATCGAGGTCTGGGGGAAATTGGGCGCCGCTCAAGTCAGCGTCAGCGATGCGCACGCAGAACAGGCTCTCCGGCGGCATCGGGCCCTGAACGGCCTCGAGCAGCGTCGCCTGTCGCCAGGTCTGATCGCCGCCGAGCCCCGACGCCAGCCAGGGCATGGTCTCGTTGATCTGGGTATTGACCAGGCGCGCGTTCTCGAAAGACGCGCGGCAGTAGTCGGCGTTGCGCAGGTCGACGCCATCGAGCAGGGCCTGGCTGAAGTTCGCCTCGGTCAGATCGGCGGGCCTCTCGGCGGTGCCGATGGCGCCCCGAATCGTCGCGACGCTCAGGTTGGCGCGCACCATCACCACGCCATCGAGCACCGCGCCGTCGAGCTGGGCCCGGCTGAGGTTCGCGTCATCGAGCCGCGCGTTGGTCAGGTTGGCGCCGTTGAGGGTCGCGCCCGACAGATCGGCCTCGCGCATCTCGACGCCCTGCAAGCGCGCGTTCTGCAGGCGGGCGCCCGAGAGCACCGTGCCGGCCAGGAACACGTCGCGCAGATCGAGGTTCTGCATGTTGGCGCCGTCGAGCCGCGCGCCGCGCAGGTCGGTGCCCTGCAGCGCGGTGAACGTCATACGCGCGTTGCTCATGATCAGCCCGCGCAAGTCGAGCTGGGCCACATCGGTGGGCTGCGCCTGGATGCCAGTGAGGATCACGCTGGTCATATCGGCGGCCCGCAGAACCGCGGGCACACAATCTTCTTCGGCCAGCCGCGCGCCACACCGAATCGGATCCGAGCAACAGCCCAGCAACGCGCGCTCGAGCAGCGTCGTGTTGAGGATCGCGCTCTCCATGTTGGCCCCGCGCAGGTTGGCGTTCTGCATCTCGGCGGCCGAGAGGTTGGCGCGGAAGAAGTTGACCCCGCGCAAGTCCTGGTTGGTAAACAGGGCGCCGGTCAGGACCGACTCGGGGAAGGCGGTGGTCGGCTGAATCGTCGCCCGCCGAAAGTCGACGTTAGACATCATCGCCTGCTCGAACGACGCCCCGGCCAGGTTCGCGTCGTGCAGCACCGTGTCGGCCGTGGCCTGCGCTTGCCGGAAGTCGGCGCCGCGCAAGTCAGCACCGGTCAGGTCGGTGTTCGCGAGGTTCGTCTGGCTCAAGTCTGCGTTGGCGAGTCGGGCGCCCGCGGCGTTCGCGTCGGTCAAGTCGGCGCCGGCGAGGTTGGCGAAGGGCACGGGATCGACGGGGGTACAGGCCGCGCCAGAGGCACAGGGGCGGTCGGCGCGATCACAGCCTCCGCGGGTGTCTGAGCACACCCCATCGCCGGTCCATGCGTCGCGCAGGTCGGCGCCCGTCATGTCGGCTTCGCGCAGATCGGCGTTGCTCAGGTTGGCCTCGCGCATGTCGGCGCCCGCGAGGTTCGCGGCGGTGTCGGTGGCCTCGTCGTAGGTCTCGGCGCCGGTGAGGTCTGTGCCCTTGAGGTTGGCGCCCATCAAGTTGGCGCCCTTGGCGTTGGCCCCGTTGAGGTCGGCCCCCTCCAAGTTGCTGTTCTGCATGTTCTTGCCGGACAGGTCGGCCCCGCGCAGGTCTGCGCCAGGCATGCTCGCGCCCTCTAGATCTTGAATCTCGCCGTCCTTGACCTTCTGGGCGAGCACATCGGCCCGTACCCGGCCGGAGCTGTCTTTCGATGCCTCGACCCACGCCGGTAGGTCGCCTTCGGCGTCGCCGACGTTGGTGCCCTCAAGGTTGGCCCCGTCGAGGATGGCCCCGTCGAGGTTGGTGCCGTCGAGGTCGGCCCCGCGCAGGTTGGCGCCGCTGAGGTTGGCCCCGCTGAGGTTGGCGTCGCTGAGGTCGGCGTCTTCGAGGTTCGCGCCGCTGAGGTTGGCGTCGCTGAGGTTGGCGTTGGTCAGATCGGCACCGCGCAGGTCTGCGTTGCTTAGATCGGCCAAGCGCAGGTCGGCTTCGCGCAAATCGGCGTCGCGCAGGTCTCGGTTGGCCAGCAAGCTGCCAGGGCCGACCATGCCTTGCACTGCGCGATCGAAGCCCTCGGCGAAGAGCGTGGAGCCGTCGTAGAAGGCCCCGCGCAAGTCCTCGCCGCTCAGATCGGCGCCGGACAGATCGCGGCCCCGCAGATCGACGCAGGCGCATGGCAGTTCTCGCGCGTCGGGCGGGATCTCGCACTCGGGCTTGCGATTCTCGGGGTGGCAGACGCGGCAGCGCCCGTCGCCGGTGTCGAAGAAGTCGGGCAAGCAGACGCAGCGCAGGCTGGCCTGATCGCAGCCGCTGTTGGCCCCGCACGCCAGATCGGTGCAGCCAAACGCCGAACAGATCGCGGTCGGCTCGCCGGCCAGATCGATGCTGGCGAAGCAGGTCGTGCCGTCATCGCAGCTGTTGCCCACCTGATTACAACCACGCTTGCACGTGCCCTCACCGTTAACCGGCAGCGCGCATATCCCTTCGACACACTCCGACTGGGCGGCGCAGGGCTGGTTGATGAGCGAGCGTCGGCCCTTGGGGCCCTCGTCGTCGCAAGCGGTCGGGAGCAGAGCGACGAAAAGCGCCGCGAAGATCGTCAATGGCCTCATGAATCACCTCGGCCGTCAGCTTCGCATAATCTGTGATGCGATTGCGCGTGTGGCGAAGGGGGAGACCCGCGATCAGCGGCGGCGGTCGCCGTCGCGCAGCGCGCGTGCGCGCTCCTTGGCGGCGGCGGCGCCTTCGTCGACGAGGGGCGCGATCTCTTGCCCTGTGTCGGGGTCGACATCACGAACGGGCACCAGCCGCTGCAAATACGACGAGACCTGGGCGTTCTGATCGATCACCGGCATCAGCATCGGATGGCGCATGCTCTGCTCGATTTGGGCGAGCCCCTCAGTGGTGCCCGGGAACCGCGCGATGACCTGGGCCACGAACACCCGCAGCAGCGTCTGCAGCTCGGCGCGCCGCTGGATCACGAGGTCATAGCCCTTGCCGCTCTGGCCGAGTCGCAACGCGCGGTCGAGCGCCTCATGCGCCTCGCGGGTGATGTTGACGTGGTCGATCAGCTTGAGGCGGGCGATCTCAACGGACAGGTTCTTGTTCAAATAGGCCGTGGCTGCCATGGCGCGGTCCACCTGATCAGCCGGCGGTGCGTTGATGAGCATCAACGGGCCTTCTGGAAACATGGCCTCGGCGATCTTGTCGATGGCGTCGGCATCGCGCGGGGCGTCGAGCAGCTGCCGCAAGCTCTCAAGCTGGCCATGCAGGCCGCTCAAACGCGCATCGGCCGTCTCGTCGGCGCCCTGCACCTGCCGCAGGAAGTTCTCTTCGCCACGGCGGGCCTCGATCCAGCCGCGCTCGAGCTTCCAGGTCTCTAACGCTTTGTCGCGCAAGCGCCGCACGATCGGGAGCAGCTGCCTTTGCCCCTTCGAGACGTTCTCATCGACGACTGCGCCGCCGATCAGCTTGAGCACCTTCGAGACGCTGAACGCGACCCGACCCGGCGGCAGGACGTTGAGGTTGACGAGCTGCGCCACCGCGTCGTGGGGCTTGTCGGACGTCTGATACTTAAACCGCAACGCGCGCCGATCGGCCGAGTCGAGGGCCAACGCCAAGAGTCGCTCGCTGGCGCGCTCTTGTGTGGTCAGCGACAGCGCACGCACTGACGTCAGCGTCAGCGTCCGCACCAGCTCGCGCTGCATCACGGCATCAAGCTGCCACTTGCCGCCCCGCTTATCCCAGGTGTGCGGATCGGTGCCCTCGATCAGGTAGTCGACGGCCTTGTTCGCGTTCGCGGTGTCGCGGGGTTGACCCCCCATGATGCCCAGCGCCATGAAGGCCTGCTGCAACGTGGCCAGGTCTTCACCGAAGATCATGTCGGGCGCTCGCTGTTCAATGAACGCCGATGCCCGCACGAAGGCGTCGCCGGTGCCGATGCACCCCAACTCGAGCAGCGCACCGCCCCATTGGCCGTGACGCGTCTTGTCGTTGAGGATGCGCCTCAGCTCGGGCATCCGGCGCGTATGGCTACGAATGGGCGCAGTGCCCGTCTGAAAGCATTGGACCGGCCCGACAAGCTGGCGGGTCTCTTTGACCTCGACGTTACCGCCACCACAAGCCGTGAGCGCCGTGGCAAGCGCGAGCCAATATCGCACGCAGTCCTCCGATTCGATGACAGGCCGCGAGTATTACCCGCTGACTGCCGTGTGACCAGTCCCGCGATCCAGCATCGCGATCCAGGGCCCGGTTTCGTATATAGTCATCGGCGACCCTGGGAGGTGGCAGTGCGGCTCGTCCTCAAGCAAGGCACACGTGAAATTCTGCTGTTCTCGCGCAATCGCTTCGTGCGGTTCGATTCGCCGCGCACAGCCGGTGATTTCCTCGCGGGATACCTGCTCCAAGCCGACAACCTGGTGCGCCTGCGGGCCGCCTTGCAGTCGACCAGCGAGTTCTCCTGGCTCGCGCGCCGCGACGACGTCACGGTCCTCGACCGGGTCAGCTCGCTGCTATCAAACGGGATCGTGCGGCTCATCGCCGATCCCGACAACCTCACGCCGTGGGCCTGGCGCTTCGACTCGCCGACCTTTCCGCAGGCCTCTGCGGGCAGCGAGTTCGAGAGCAGCCCGCTCGTTCAGGACGACGACGAGGACCCCGAGCAAGAGCACGAGCTTGAGGATCCGGTCCCCGAGCCGGTCTTGCCGCCGGTGTTCATCACCGTCGCTGCCCAAGAGGCAGAGTCGGTCCTCGGCGAGAACCGGCTCTACAAGCTTGCGTTAGACATGCTGCGCTTCTTTGGCCTGGGCGGCAGCGACGAGTCTGAAGTGGCGCCCGCCTACTCCGAGGTCGAGTCGGCTCAGAGCAACGCCATCGATGAGGTCACGGGCACGTTCGTCGCCAGCCTGGAGCCGCTCGCGGCCGGTGGGCTCGAGGCCCGGCCGCCGTCGGAGTTGGCGCAGATCTTCCCATCAGTGATCCAGACTCAGCTCAAGGCCATCGACGAGACGACCGAGAACACCAGCGAAGGTCTCGAGAGCTTGCTGTCGGGGCCCTTTGATGGGGCGCCTGACTCGACCGTCGCGCCCGGCCTGATGACCGAAGCGACGCTGACCATCTCGGCGGTCGCCGCACACACCCAGGCCGCGGCCGACACGCTCACGGGGCTCGCCGACCCCCTGATGAACATGCCGCCGCCCCCGAGTGTCGCCGAATCACTGCGGGCCAACGCCATCGCGCAGGCCGATCAGATCGAGCCGCTGACCGCCCCGACGGCCGCCGCGTTGGGCGCGATGTCCGAAGGCATCGGCAATCTCCCGCCCGCTGGCATGCTCATGCAGCACCTGCGCATCAGCGCCGAAGGCAGCGGCCAGAAGGTCATGGAGATCACGGCCGTGGCCAGCGACTCGGTGGCGGTGGCGGTGACCGGCCCGGCCGCGCCCGCCCCCGATGATGGCCAGGTCGGCGCGATGTTCCGCTTCACGTCCGACATTCAGGCCCAGGCGATCAACAACCAGATCGAGTCCATGGGCGGCAACATGACGATGATGGCCGAGGTGCGCCCCGCGCCGCTGCTCAACAGTTCGCTCATCTCGGACGTATATTTGGGCCAGGCCGACGCGCAAGAGGCCAGCCTCGTAACCAGCGCCACCCTCGCCTGTGATGACCTCGCCCGGCTCGCTGCGCCCCCTGCTGAGCGCTGACGCCAGAGCGCATGCCCAAGCGATCATGGTCGATGCGATGGACTTTCGCCGCGATCCGCGATAGCACGAGGCGTGTTTGCTAAAGCCCGCCGCATCTATCGGGAGAGCCTCAAGCCGGCTGACTCCCTCTTCAACCTGTACATCGCACGTCCGCCTGCCGCGGTCGTCGTTGCGGGGCTCGCCAACACGCGCGTGACCCCCAATCAGGTCACCGTAGTCTCGATGCTGGTTCAGCTCATCGCCGCGGCGCTGTTCATCGCCGTGCCTGGCTGGCTGGGGCTTGTCCTGGGCGTGGTCGCGGTCGAGCTCAGCTATATCTTCGACTGCGTTGATGGCCAACTCGCGCGGGTCACCGGGCGCTCGTCGCCGGTCGGCGGCCTCTTCGACTTCTTGATGGACGAGCTCAAGGCGTACGTGCTCGTCGCGGCCCTCGCGGCGCGGTGGTACCTGCACGACGGTGGGGGCGTGTTGGCGCTCTTCGTGGGCCTGGGCACGCTGGTGGTGGTGGCGTCGGCCATCGCGCTGACCAAGTTCACGCGCACCGCTGAATATGCCGAAGCGACGGGCACCGCTCAGGTCCAGAATGGCACGTCGGCCGGGCAGCGCAAGGGCCCGCTATGGCCGATCATGATGGCCGCGCGCCTCATCAGCCAATATCCCGTCACCTTGCCGATCTTCGCAGTATTCGGCCGAATGGACATCTTCCTGTACGCTTATGCGGGCGTGCACGTGCTCTACCTCGGCCAGACGACGCTTGGGGTCCTGCTCAAGCTCGCCCGTTTCGCGAAGGACTGAGAATGAAGGCGATCATCATCGCGGCGGGTATGGGCAGCCGACTTCGACCCCATACGGCCCTGCGCCCCAAGTGCATGGTCGAGGTGCGCGGTCAGCCAATCTTGCACCATCAGCTCGACGCTTTGCGGGCGCACGGCATCGAGGACATCGTGGTCATTCGAGGCTACAAGGGCCGCGCGATCGACGCCCGTGGCGTGCGCTTCGTCGACAACCGCGACTACGCCAACAACAACATCTTGCTCAGCCTGTTCTGCGCGGGCACCGAGCTGACCGGCGACGTCATCGTGAGCTACGGCGACATCGTCTATGGCGCCGATGTGGTGGGCGCGCTGCTCGAGTCGCCCCAAGCCGGCGCGCTCGTCGTCGACACCGCTTGGGCGTCGAACTACGAAGGCCGCACCGATCACCCCATCGAGCAGGCCGAGCTGTGCCGCCAAAACGCCTTCGACCTGGTCACCGAGGTGGGCAAGACGATCGGGGCTGAGGGCGCGTTCGGCGAGTTCATCGGGTTGGCGCGCTTTGACGCCTCGATGGTCGCGCAGCTGTGGGCGCGCTACCTTCAGGCGCTCTCAGGCGGCCTCGATCGCCCCTTCGTGCACGCCAAGACGCTGCGCAAGGCCTACCTGAGCGACCTGATCAACGACGCCGTGCAGGCCGACCTGCCCTTCGGGGCCTGCCCGATCCACGGCGGCTGGCGCGAGATTGATACCGTCCAAGACTACGAGCGGGCCCAGCGCGACGGCTGGTAGGCCCGCCGCCTCGACCCCCGCCGCCTCGACCCCCATACCTCTCCCCCATAGCCTCGATCCCCATAGCCTCGATCCTCATACCTCTCCCCCAAGAGAAGAAGAAGGCAGCCCAGATGCAGCAGCTTGACAGCTTCCTCGCGGGTCGCTGGCAGGCCGGTGACCCGGCCCGCAGCGCCACGCTCTACGATCCCACCACCACGTTGGCGGTGGCGCAGACCTCGACGGCCGGGCTCGATCTGGCCGCGGGGTTGAGCCACGCGCGTGCGGTCGGTGCCCCGGCCCTGCAGGCGCTCACGTTCGCCCAGCGCGGCGAGTTGCTGGCCGCCATGAGCAAAGCGATCCACGCCCAGCGCGAGTCGCTCATCGAGGTCGGGCGGATCAACGGGGGCAACACCCGCGGCGACGCCAAGTTCGACATCGATGGCGCCACCGCGACGCTGATGTACTACGCGGGCGTCGCGCAAGAGCTGGGTGATCGCACGGTGCTGCTCGACGGCGAGCCGCTGACCATCGGCCGCCCCGGAACACGCCTGCAGGGCCAGCACATCCTGCTGCCCAAGCCCGGCGTCGCGGTGCACATCAACGCGTTCAACTTTCCGTGTTGGGGCGTCGCCGAGAAGGCCGCGTGCGCCCTGCTCGCGGGCATGCCCGTGCTCACCAAGCCCGCCACCGCGACGGCCTGGATGACCTGGGCGATGGTGCGGGCCGTGATCGACGCCGACGTGCTGCCCGAGGGCGCGTTGTCGATGCTCTGTGGCTCGGCGGGCGACCTGCTCGACCACCTCAGCTGGGGCGACGTGATCGCCTTCACGGGGGGCGCCAATACGGCCGTGCGCATTCGCGGACATCGCCGCGTGATCGAGGCCGGCGTGCCGGTCAACATCGAGGCCGACAGCCTCAACGCCATGATGCTCGCCCCCAACGCTGAAGACGCGACGTACGACGCGTTCATCAACCATGTGCAGCGCGAGTTGACCCAGAAGGCCGGCCAGAAGTGCACGGCCACGCGGCGCATTTTGGTGCCCGCCGACAGGGTCGACGAGATCATCGACGACCTGGGTGAGAAGATCGCGCCCACCATCGTGGGCGATCCGGCGAACAGCACGGTCCGCATGGGTCCGCTGGCCACCAAGTCGCAATACGAGAGCGCCCGCGAAGGCCTCGACGCGCTGATGCAGCACGCGGACGTGGTGATCGGCAACCCGACCCGCACCGACTTCGTCGACGTGCCCGCCGGCCAGGGCTACTTCGTCGATCCAGTGATCCTCAAGGCGCGCGACTCGCACGCGGCCGGCCCGGTCCACGAGACCGAGGTCTTCGGACCCGTCTCGACCCTGCTGCCCTACGACGGCACGGTCGGCGACGCGATCAGCATCATGCGCCGCGGCCAGGGCAGCCTGGTGGGCTCGATTTACGGCGACGATCGCAGCTTCCTGCGCGACAGCATTCGCGGTTTGGGCGCGTGGCACGGCCGGCTGGTCGTCACCGACGCCAAGGTGGCCGCATCGGCGTTCGCGCCGGGCCTTGTCATGCCGCACCTGATGCACGGCGGCCCCGGTCGCGCGGGCGGCGGCACCGAATTGGGCGGCCTGCGGGGCGTCGGCATGTACCAGCAGCGCTGCGCGGTGCAGGGCAACGGGCCGTTGTTGGCGAAGCTGCTTGAGGGCTAGGTAAGGTCTGTCGGTGATGCGGGCTGTCGGTGGCGCGGTCGCGTCATGACTGACTCACCTCAGTCGTCGCTGATGTTGTCCCAGAGCGCGAAGAGCGCGCGGCGGGGGGGCAAATCGACATGCACCGACAGCGCCTGACCCGGCTTGAGCACGTCATTGACCAAGCCCGGCACCGGCACCCGCATCGGGTAGGTGCCATCGGCCGACGCCGACGGCGCAGCGCGGCCCAACCTCACATCGACCGGACGCACGCCACGCGCCTTGAGCACGCCTCGGCCTGCGGACTCGACGCTGCGCAGCACCGACTCGGGCACGTTGACGCGCAGGTACCGCTCCGCCGCCCCGCTGCGCACCACCATCAAGGCGGTGTCTTTGGCCACCATCTGCTGGGGCGCGGTCGTCTCGCCCAAATCGATAATCGTGCCGGACATCGTCGACTTGACGAGCATCTTCGAGGCGGCCAGGAGCGTCGCCCGCTGGCCACGCAGCGCTACGATATGCGCGCGATCTGCGGTGGTCAGGCCACCCTCGGTCTTGATAATGCGGCGCCCAGAGGCCTCGTCGACCGCAGCCTGAGCGGCGGACACCGCTTTGCGCGCCCGATCGAATCGGGCCTTTGCCTGCTGGTATTCGCTCAGCGACAGCTCGCGCCGCTCGAACGCTGCGCGGGCCTGCTCGGCCGCGGTGGACGCCGCCTGACGCTGGCTACGCGCATCGCCCAGGCGACGTCGCACGCTGCCAGGGATGGGTGCCTTGACCTTGCGCGCCGTCGGCGACTTGCTCTGCAACTTGAGAATCTGCGCGTCGATCTCGACGATCTTCTTCTCGGCGGCGACATCGGTCAACTCGGCGATGGGCTCGTCGATGACGATGCGTTGCCCAACGCGCACATGCAGCCGATCGATGCGGCCGGCGGCGGGCCACTGCACCGTGGTGCGGGGCGCGTCGACGACCACCAGGGTGGCGTCGAGTTGGGTCGACTCAGGCAGCCGCACGACGAACGCGCCGACGATGAGGCCGACCAGGAGCGCGGGCAACAGGATCACCGCCCAGAGCACGCGTCGCTTCGGCGGCGGCGGCCGCTCACTGACCAGTCGCTGCTGCTGCACGGGCGGCGCCAATATAGGACGCGAGACGCGCGGCGGCGGGCCCGTCACCAGTTGAGGCTCGGACTTGGTGAACGATGCCGCCGTGGCGGGGGGCCCCCAACGGCCCCCCCCCCGCCCGCGCCCCGCGGG
>JBNMOZ010000038.1:0-18398 GCA_051276005.1 Bradymonadia bacterium
GTCCTGAGTTGGATCAGCACCGGGCAGCAGTAGCCCGTGACGCACAGCCCGTGACGCACAGCCTGTGCGCACTTGATGCACATGAATGACGAGAACCCGCCCATCACCCGCTGATTTGTTGGCACATCCATCGCAGTACCCAATGGCATCCACCGCAGAGGACGCCATCATGACCCCCACGCCCGACGCCGCCCGAACCGCCGCCCCGCACCGCCGCACGCTGGCCCGCTTCGCCACCGCCGCCGTTCGATTCATCGCCCGCTGCATACTGCGTCTGCTCTATCGGCTGCGCGCCGACGGCCTCGCCCACATCCCCCTGGATGGCGCGGGCCTGCTCGTCGCCAACCACGTCACCTTCATCGACTCGCTCCTCATCGCCGCCTTGAGCCCGCGCCCGGTGCGCTTCGTCATGTACTTCAAATATCACCGTATTTTCGGCCTGCGCTGGTTCTTCCGCATGGTCGGCGCGATCCCCATCGCAGGGTACAAAGAGAACCCGGCCGTGCTCGCGGCGGCCATGGAGAGCATCGATGAGGCCCTCGCTGCCGACGAACTCGTTGTCATCTTTCCTGAAGGCGCGCTGACGCGAGACGGTGAGATGATCGCGTTTCGACCGGGCGTCGAGCGCATCTTGAAGCGGCGCCCGGTGCCGGTCGTGCCGATGGCCCTGCGCGGCCTGTGGGGCAGCCGGTTCAGCCGCGCCCGCGCCAACAGTCGCCGCGGCCTGCGCCCCCCGTTTGAGCTCATCATTGGCGACCGCCTGGCGCCCGCCATCGCCGACTGCCCCACCCTCTTCGAATGCGTCGCCGACCTGCGCGGTGAGATGCGATAGTCTCGGGCCTGCTGCCACCCACCCGCTCGGAGACCCGTGCTCGACTGGACAGACGCCTGGCTCGCATTAGGCGGCGCGATCGCGGGCATGATCAACGCCATCGCCGGCGGCGGCTCTGCCCTCACCTTCCCGCTCCTGCTCTTCGCCGGGCTCGACGCGCAAGTCGCCAACGGCACAAATCGATTAGCAATCTTGGTGCAGAGCGTCTCGGCCGTTGGCTCGTTTCACCAGCAAGGCGTGCGGCCTTGGCGACTCGCGATGACGGCGGTCGCGCCAGCGCTGGTCGGGGCCCTGATCGGATCGCTGCTGGCGACGATTCTGCCGCCCCTGGCCCTTGAACGCCTGTTTGGCGTCGTCTTTCTGGGCCTCGCCGTGATGATGATGCTGCGCCCCTCGGTGGTCGTCCCCGAACCCATCCCTGATGTGGCGCCACATGCCCCATCCACCAAGGGCGCGCTGGCGCTCTTTGGCATCGGCATCTACGGCGGGCTCTTTCAGGCCGGCGTCGGCATCCCGCTGCTCATCGTGGTGGTGCATACGCTCAACGTGGGGTTGGTGCGCGGCAACGCCATCAAGGTCTTCTTGGTCATGACCTACACCACCCTCGCGCTCGCCGTCTTCGCCTGGCAGGGCCAGATCGACTGGCATCGCGGCGCCACTTTGGCGGTCGGCGGTATCTTCGGCAGCATCATCGGCGCGCGCATGACCGTTCGTGGGGGCGCGACGCTGGTCAAGAGGGTCGTGCTGGTCGCGTTGCTGGTCGCCGCGGCGCGCACGCTTGGCCTGATAGGCTGACAGCGCAGGCAAACCGTGCCAGTCTCCCGCGCCAGAGCCTTTATTTCGGGATTCGTATGCGGCTGTCGCTCCTGCTTTTCGTCATCGGCGTCGTGGTCTTCGCCGCGTTCTCGGGGCCGCGGCTGCTGATCCACAGCGAGCACAACCACTTCGTCTATCAGGCTGATGCGCTGCTGCAGGGCAGCGCCGAGATCGTGCGCCGCCCGCATCACCAGAACGACTGGGCCAGCTTCGAAGTGCTCCAACTCAAGGGCAAGAGCGCCCAGACCTACGGCCCGGTCGTGCAGGGCTTCTTCACGAAGCGAAGCGGCAAGCCGGGCGAATTTCGCACGCTCGCGGGCGACGATATTCGCATCCCCCGCCGCGATCGGGGCGAGGCAAAGACGCGCACCTTCGTGTCGTTCCCGCCCATGCCCGCCGTGCTGATGCTGCCCTCGGTCGCCGTGATCGGCTACGGCACCAACGACACCGTCTACACGGTCGTCTTCGCCGGCTTGAACGTGGCCCTCGCGTTCGGCTTGCTCGGATTGCTGCGCCGCCGCGGGCTCTCAAATCGGGCGCGCAACGACGACCTGTGGCTGGTGGTGCTCTTCGCGTTTGGCAGCGCACATTTATGGTGTGCGGCATACGGCAGCGTGTGGTTCACCGCGCTGATCATGGGGGTGACCTTCCACCTCGCCTACCTGTATTTCGCCATCGACGCGCGTCGACCGCTGCTGGCGGGGCTCTGCGTCGCCGCGGCGTTCTCGACCCGCGCGAGCCTGCTGTTCGTGGCGTTGTTCTTCTACATCCAGCTCATCTGGCCGGCGAACGGCCAGCGGCTGCCCAGGCGCGAAATCATCAAACGTTTCGCGCTGTTCACCGCGCCGTGCCTGGTCGCTGGCGGTCTGCTGCTGTGGTTCAACTACGCCCGCTTCGAGAACCCGTTGGAGTTCGGCCACACCTATCTGGCCGGCGGCACGCTGCCGCGCATTCGCGACTACGGGCTCTTCGATCCGCACTTCATCACCAAGAACCTCAAGGCCGCGTTCACCATCACGCCGCGCATCGTCAGCGAGGCGCCGTACCTCAAGCTGACCAAGCACGGCATGAGCCTGTTTTGGACCACGCCGGCGCTGATCTGGCTGTTCGCGCCCAAGCGCATGTCGCGCCTCGCCTGGCAAATGCTGGGCATGATCGTCGTGCTGCTGGTGCCGTTGCTGCTCTATCAGAACACCGGCTGGGAGCAGTTTGGCTATCGCTTCAGCCTCGACTTCCTGCCGTACGTGCTCTGCCTGCTGGCCCTGGGTGACCGGCGCCTCTCGAAGGTGTTCAAGACGCTCGTGATCGTTGGCGTGCTGGTCAATGCGTTCGGCGCCGTCACGTTCCAGCGACCGGCCTTCACCCAATTCTACGGCGGGAAGGCGACGCCCTGATGGTGTGCTACAACCGATCGCGAGCGTGCCAGCGGGTGAATCGAGGACCAACACGGTGAGCGGGGCCAATCGGGACGATCCAGCGGACGACGCGGCCCCGGGCCCCGCCATCGACCCCGACGATGACGCCACCCAAGCGGTCGATTTGCCGGCGGGTCTTTTTGACGCCATCGCCGATCCCGAAGCGCAACCGCTGGCCGTCTCTATTCGTTCATCGCGGCGTGTTCCAGCCGTTCGAGGGGCAGACGTTGCCGCGCCAGATCACGGCGAGCCCGAAGACGGCCAGCCGGCACTCGACGAGCCCGACGCAGGCGATCAGACCATCACCGAGGTCCCCCTCGAATACGCGCCCGCCGCCTATTCGAAGCCGCGCCACTCCGATGAGCGCCCGGTGCCCATCCCGCTGCCAGTCTCGGCCGAGCGCCCCATCCCCCGGATAATCAGCCGCCCTGGCCAACGGCCGCCCATCGCGTCTGCGCCCGCGGTGACGCCAGCCGCCGTCCGCGCAGCGCCCGCGCTGGCCGCAGCCTCGCCCAACGCATCAGCGGCGCGCGCGCCAGCCTCGTCGGCGCCGCCGGAGCCTCTGCCTGTCCTGTACACCGACTCGCGGGCGCCGATCCCATCGCGCCCTCGCCCCCCCGCCACGCTGTTGCCGCCCCCACCGGTTCCGGGCGTCGTCTCGCGGTCCACCGCGCCGGCGCCCGCTGACCTCGAAGAGAAGACCAATATCTTTCAGGCGCAGGCGCCCGGCCCGCAGTTGCCGCGGGGACGCTTGACGATCATTGAGGGCGAGACCCCTGGCAAGAACTGGTACCTCAACCGCGCCCGGACCCAGATCGGGCGGGGGGTTGAGAACGATATCGTGCTGCTCGACATCAACATCAGCCGGCAGCACCTGCGCGTCGATCGCCACGCGCAGGGCTTTCGGGTCGTCGACCTCGACAGCGGCAACGGCACCCAGCTCAACGATCGGCGCGCCAGCCGCGAGGAGCTCTTCGACGGCGACCGCATTCGCCTCGGCGAGCACCTGATCGAATTCATGACGACCGACGCAGAGCGCCCCCGGGTGCGCGACGCCCGCCACACCGATCCCAACATCGCCGTCGACCGGGGCACCAGGCCGGGCGGCAAAATCGGCATCCCGCGCAGCATCCCCCGTGCATGGATCATCGCCTGGTCGATCGCGACGTTCTTGGCGGTCTTCGGCACCATGTACATCGCCCGCACGGTGAAGATCCGCCGGGCCGCCGCGGCGAGCATCGAAGAGGCAGAGACCGCGCTGCAAGAGGCTGACGTCGCCCAACGCGATCGTGAATGGCATCGCGCGCGAGAAGCCCTGCAACGCGCCCGCGTCCAGAAGCCTGAGTTGACCGAATACGCGACCCGACTCAGCGCCATCAACGCCGAAATTCGGGCCAAAAAGGCGCTCCGCCTCATGCAACTGCGCCTCAAGGCGGGGGAGCTGACCGAAGCGCGCCTCGCCTATGGCGACGTACCCGAGGCGAGCGTGTACCACCCCGAAGCGACAATCCTGGCGCGGCGGCTGACGCAGGCTGAGCGCGATCGACAAGTCGCGCGTGCCCGCGTTGAGCGCGACGCTGGCCGAGCCAATGTGGCGCGCCAAATTTTGGAGAAGGTGCTCGCCCAAGATCCGCTGCACGCCGAGGCCAAGGCCCTGTTGGGCACGCTGCCCGCGCCGGTGCCGATGCCGGCGAGCGATGGGGGCGCACCCCCGCCAGTGGCCCCAACGTCGACGCTGACCCCGCCCGCGCCACCCTCGACGAAGAGCACATCGAAGACCCAGCGGGCGCCACGCCCCAAGAAGGCATCGCATCCACGGGCGACAGCGAGGGGCGTTGCCGCAAAGCTCGCGGCGGGCGATGCGGCGTATCGTGCGGGCAAGTACGCCGCAGCGCAGACCGAGTTCGCCGCCGCAGCCCAGGCGGCCCGCGGCGACGATGCGACCAAGGCAAAGCAGAAGGCGACCGCAGCCGGCGTCCTGGCCAGCGCGCTCCCGGCAGCGCAGCAGGCCGATCGCGGCAACCAGTCTGGACGCGCGGTGACCGAATACGAACGGGCCCTCAAGGCCGATCGCACTCTGGGTGGGCGCAACGCCGGCCGAATCCGTCCCCCCCTGGCGCAGCATCTATGTCGTGAGGCGATGAAGTCGTTCATGCGCCGTCAGTACGACCGCGCCAGTAAACTCAACGGCCGAGCGCTGCAATTGGATCCAAACCTGAGTCAGGCACGTAGGCTTGCAGAGCGCATCGCGAAGATGCCGCAGTAAGCGACAGCCGGGGGTGTCAGTATGTGGATGGGAGTTCCCGGCGCGCAGACTGGCCCCGAGGCGCAGGATCCAGCCGAACCCAGTGGGTCAGCGGATGTCAGTGCATCAGCCGAACCCAGTGCATCAGCCGAACCCAGTGCATCAGCCGAACCCAGCGCATCAGCCGAACCCAGTGGGTCAGCGGATGTCAGTGGGTCATCAGCCGACCGCAGCGGGTCAGTCGTCGATCTTTACGGTCCGCTCGCTGAGCAGGCGGGCGACCTCGTCGGCCACCTCTTTGAGGTCGAACGGCTTGTCGAGGTAGGCGTCAGCGCCATACAGCGGCGATGTCAGCTCGTTGACCGTCTTGCCCACCGCTGTCAACATCAAGATCTTGGTGTCAGCGAGCGCGGGCTTGCTGCGCACGTACTTGCAGATCTCCCACCCCGTCAGGGTGGGCATCATGACGTCGAGGACGACAAGATCGGGGCCTTCGATGATCAGGTTCTCGAGAGCCTGCTCACCATCCTCAGCTTCGATGATGTCGCAGTCGATATTGGCCAGCGCGCGCCGCACCAACATGCGGATTTCGGGGTCATCATCAGCGAGCAGCACCAGGGGCCGGGCATCGGACATTGGGTCCCTCACGAAAGTCCAAGTTCTTTCCCTGGGTACGTCGCATACGGCCGGATTGTCAAGCCGCGCGTGCCTCGCGACGCACGTTGGAAGACCCCAGCAGAGCGACCGGTTGGCCCGACGCGAAGCAAACGCATACACTCGGTGATGGCGGGCTGCGCGGCCGCACCCCAACGGGAGATCAGATGAACACCGTCGTCAAATCAACGCTCGCGCTCGTCGCCCTTGTCGGGGCGTTTTACCTGAGCATCTCGTATCGCTACGGCGATCCGGGATGGCGGCTGGAGTTCAGCGCGAAGCAGGCCGAGGCCCGCCCCGAGAAGGGCGCCAGCTACGACCTTCGCCAACTCGCGATACTGAATCGGGCCGTGGTCAACATCAAAGAGAACTACGTCGATCCCTCGCGCATCAATGAGCGCAAGATGATCGGTGCGGCGATGCAAGAGGTGCAACGCGCCATCGCGGAGTTGCTG
This sequence comes from Bradymonadia bacterium, assembly GCA_051276005.1. GTDB lineage: Bacteria > Myxococcota_A > Bradymonadia > UBA7976 > UBA1532 > JBNMOZ01. The sequence continues at coordinate 6,418 of JBNMOZ010000038.1, forward strand.
GTCGAGGTCGAGAAGGACAGCGAAGACGTGCCCACCCGCATCACGGTGCGCGTCAACGCCGCCGAGGCCACGTTCGACCTGCGCGACGTCGGCGACTTGTGGCAGCTGAGCTTCAAATTCAAGGACATCTTCACCTTCATCCAGCAGAACCTCAAGCACCACGACAAGCTGCAAGACGTCGAGTACGCCGCCATCAACGGCATGCTCAGCACCCTCGATCCCCACAGCGTGCTCATGCGCCCCGAGCATTATCGCGAGATGAAGTTGTCGACCCGCGGCAAGTTCGGCGGCCTGGGCATCGTGATCAGCGTGCGCGACGGACAGCTGACGGTGGTCAACCCCATCGACGACACCCCGGCCTCGCGGGCAGGGCTCAAGGCGGGCGACAAGGTGGTGCAGATCGGCTTCGACAGCACCGTCAACATGGCGCTCAGCGACGCCGTCGACATGCTGCGCGGGGCCCCCCACACCTCGGTGACCATCTGGGTCTCCCGTGAGGGGTGGGCCAAGCCGCGCAAGTTCGTGCTCGAGCGCGCCGACATCAAGGTCAAGAGCGTGACCTACAAGCAGCTGCCCGATCGCGTGGGGCTCGTGCGGGTGCGCAACTTCCAGAACACGACCTTCACCGAGCTCAAGGGCGCCCTGGCGAAGATGGCCAAGAAGGCGCCGCTCAAGGGCCTGGTGCTCGATCTGCGCGGCAACCCGGGCGGCCTGCTCAACCAAGCGATCAAGATGAGCGACCTGTTCATCGAGTCGGGCCCGCTGGTCACGACGGTGGGCTACGGCAACCGCATCCGCGAACCGAAGATGGCGACCCGCAAGGACACCCGTGAGTTCCCGGTGGTGGTGCTCACCAGCAACTCCAGCGCCAGCGCCAGCGAGATCGTCGCCGGGGCCCTCAAGAACCACAAGCGCGCGCTGATCATCGGTCAGCAGACCTTCGGCAAGGGCTCGGTCCAGGTCATCTACGACAACAAGGACGACTCCGCGCTCAAGTTGACCATCGCGCAGTACCTGACGCCAGGCGACATCAGCATCCAGTCGGTGGGCATCGTGCCCGACATCGCGACCTACCCGGTCGTGCTGACCGAGACCGAGACCGACCTGCATCGCAGCGAGGAGTTCAAGGGCGGCGAGAAGGACCTGCCCTCGCACCTCGACCACGCCAGCAGCAAGATCTCCAAAGCCGCCAAGCCTCTGTATCGCGTGCGTTATCTGCGCGACGAGGCCCTGCACAAGACCGTGATGGAGAGCCCCAACACCATCATCGAAGACTTCGAGATCAACCTGGCCCGCCGCATCATCGCGCGCACCGCGGCCAGTCATCGCGACGGGATGCTCAAGGACGCGATGCCCGTCCTCGACGCGGTGACCGCCCAGCAGCAAAAGGCCATCTCAAAGGCCCTCGCGACTCAAGGCGTCGACTGGACCGTGCTGGCGACCACCGGGACGCCCCAGGCGCAGGTCGAGCTGACGCTGGACTCGCCCGAGCCCATCAAGGCGGGCTCGACCGTCACGTTGCAGGCCAAGGTGACCAACATTGGCACCGGCCCGTACGTCCGCCTGCGGGCGATCAGCCGGTCCGAAAACCCGCTCTTCGAGGGCCATGAGCTGCTGTTCGGCAACATCCCGGCCGGCGAGTCCCGCATCTGGAAGACGCCCGTCAAAGTGCCCAAGAGCGCGCTCACCCGGCGCGACGTGGTCAAGCTCGAGTTCAAGGTGGGCGTCGACGCCAAGAGCGAGAACGCAGACCTCGCGCAGGCCAACGGCGTTGACCTCGCCCAGGCGCTCAAGCCGCCGCCGGCCGAGATCAAGATCGCGGTCGAGCAGCTGCCCCGCCCCCGCTTCGCCATGACCTATCTGATCGACGACGCCCAGCAGGGCAACGGCGACGGCTTGCTGCAGCGGGGCGAGCAGGCAGAGTTGCTGGTCGACATCGTCAACGTCGGCGAAGGCGTCAGCACCGCATTGCTGGGCACCTTGCGCGACGATGGAGAGTCGGGACGGCGCGGCATCTTCATCAAGCGCGGTCGAATCAAGGCGGGCGGCGCAGGCGGTGAGTCCGTCGAGCTCAAGCCCGGCGAGAAGACGCGGCTGCGCTTCAGCTTCAAGGTCAAAGCCGACAGCCCCGACACGGTCCCTGTTCAGGTCTCAGCCATGGACGCCGACATTCGCGAGATCACGTCCGAAAAGCTCATCCTCACGCCGGTCGATGCCGACGTACGCCCAGCCCTCGTCAGCGCGCGCCTCAAGGCGACCGCGGGCGCCTTGGTGCTGCTCAGCGGCGTGCGTGGCGACGGCGGGCAGATCATCGGGACCGCGACGTCAGCGCGCGCAGACGCAAAGCTGGGCGAGTGGTACCGGGTGCCGCTCCAGGAGAAGGGCGAGAAGGGCAGCGGGCTGTATGGCTGGGTGCGGGCCGACACCGTCTCGCCGAATACCGCCAAGGGCGCCGACGCCATCACCCGCGTCAGCCCAGCCGGCCCGCCCGTGATCACGTTCAACGAACAGCGCGAAGCGCACACGGACGCGATGACCCTGCAGGGCAACGTGTCGAGCGGCAATGTGGTCAAGGACCTGTTGGTCTACGTGAACAACCGCAAGGTGTTCTTCAAGTCGAACGCCTCGAACCAGGCACCCCAGGACAGCCTCGATTTCAGCGTGCGCGTGCCACTCGACAAGGGCGTAAACACCATCACGGTCGTCGCGCGCGAAGACAACGAGCTGCTCAGCCGGCGCACCATGATCGTCAACCGCGATTGATGGGGCGTCTGCCATGAGCCGTTTTGACGACCGCGACCACGCCGTCGAGCAGGGCGCAGCGCTGACAGCGCTCGAGCAGGACGCGCCCGGCCTCGAGATCGGAGGCGCTGCGGCCGTCGCCCAGGCCGCCGAGCTGATGGAGGCGCCTGATCCAGCGACCATCAGAGAAGCGCCCGCCGTCGCGCTCATGGCCCGGCCAGCCGTTCAACCCGCCACGCAGGCCGAAGCCATCGCGCCCAGCGCTGCCATCATGGAGACCGCTCAACCGGTGGTCACCTTGGCGCCAGACGGCGGCGGAGGTGGCGGCACGCTGCAGCGCGGCGGTGGCGCGTCCCAGGTGCACGCGCCTGGCCCAAACGCCGCGGCCGACGCGTCCATGCAGCTGCGCGCCGCCGAGGCGTTGCAGCAACAGGCCCTGCTTGAAGAGCCAGCCGCTCGCACGCCTTTCGCCTTGCGTCGCAAGAAGAAGAAGAAGAAGCCCGCCGAGCCCGCCGCGCAGGCTGTCGAACCCGAGTCCGATCAGAGCTGAACGCGCAGGGCCTCCGCGACGCGACCCAAAGCTGCGCGCCCCGCTCAAGCTGCGCGCCCCGCTCAAGCTGCGCGCCCCGCTCAAGCTGCACAAAGACTCGCCTTCTTGGTCCACATTTCATGCGCTCAACACGGCCAAGCGCGTGGCCCCGCGCAAATCAGGCCCGGGTGACGCGTGCAGCATCATCACGATGATCGCTTGCTCAAGTCGCCGTTTGCGTGGTACCGAACGCCAGTAACTTCGGGGGATTTTTGACTGTGGCGGCGACGTACGCACTGCGCTTTATCGCGGGGAAGTACAAAGGCGGGCAATTTCCGCTGCGACCCAACCGCGAGATCATCGTGGGACGGGGCAGCGAGTTCGACATGGTCCTCGACGAGGACATGGTGTCGCGCCGTCACGCGAAGCTGGCCACTTACCATGGCCAGATCGTTTTGCAAGACCTCAAGAGCACCAACGGCACCTTCGTCAACGGCGAGCGGATCAATGTCGCGCGGCTCAAAGTCGGCGACAAGATTCTGGTCGGCACGTCGATCATGGAGCTGCTGCGTCTCGACGAGGCAGTCAGCCATGTGACGTCCAGCCGAGTAGGACAGCCCCCCGCCGACCCGCCGTCGGGTCCTGCGCGCAGTTCTCCTCCGCAGCGCGAGGCCGTCGAGAGCGAACCCCCGGTTCGCCCGACCATCGAGCGTGGCCACGGCATGTCGGGGCGCTTCCCCGACGACGACGTCACCGTCTCCGACCTGATCGAGTTGTTCAACGGGACCCAGCGCAACGGCGTGCTCGTGTTGACCGACGACGCGGGCCGCGATGGCCGGATCTTCTTCCGCGAAGGCGAGGTCTACTTCGCCACCGTGGCCGACCCGATCCGCGCTGGCGAGTCGACCCTGATCGATGTCGCTCCGGGCAAATCCTTCGTGCGGTTGTTGCAATGGACGCATGGCGCGTTCCGCATGGACAACCTCAACCCGCCCCCGAGCTTCCAGGTCGAGATCGAGGGCAACACCCGCCAACTGCTGGTCGATGCCATGCGGCAAATCGATGAGTTGGCGCGGTATGACGGGCACCTGCCCGCCCGCGAGCAGCACCTGTCGCTGAACCTCCCGCTCGAGGCGCGCCTGTCCGCGCTCTCGGCGGAGGCCCTCGATACGCTGCAGGTCGCGCTCAACTTCCGTCAGGTTGGCCTGGTCCTCGACCAGAGCCCGGCGACGGACCTCGAGACCTACCAAGACCTGCTGTACCTCATCCAGAACGCGTACCTCAGCGTCACCTGAGGGTGGTCGACGTTCAGGATGTCTCGGTGCGCGCCGTCTCAGGACGGGTGGTCGGGCAGGGCGTACCGGTCCGAGCTCTCTTCTTGCCCCTGCGATATCCGTTGGTACCCAAGCCGCCGCCCACCAAATCTGTCCGTCTCTTGACTCTAGGGCAGGCCGCGGCTAGCCTTCTGCGCCCCGCAACCTGTGGGTGCATTTAGGAGTCGCGGATGGAGTTCTACGTCGTCGATCCAAAGGATGGCGACTTCGCCAATTGGACGGAGCGCGTGCGCACCTTCCTGAGCGAAGCCGAACTCAAGTTCTCTGAGGAAGATGGTGGGCTGTACTATCTCGGCGACGATGTCGCGACGCCCTGGGCCGAGAACTCGATCCTCTTCACCGTCGAAGACGAAGAGGCCGACGGCGTCATTGAAGTGCGCGATGTCGACAACAATTACTATACGTTCGCGGACGATCTGAGCCTGTTCGACGACCGCGAGGTCAAAGAGGCTATGGGCTTGATGGCCCGATCGCCCCGGGCGCTCTACGGCTTTCGCGCCAACGACTCCAAGGGCTGCCGCTTCCATCGCGGCCCGTCGACCAACCTGTACTTCTTCTGCGAAGACCAGGAAGCCGACTACCCCCACGCGATGTCGCTCGAAGACGTCTGGGCGCTGTTCTTCCGTGCCGTGAACTGGTTGAGCAACAACACCTCACGCATCCAGGACTTCAAGCAGATCAACGTCGAGAAGGTCCACATGGACTTTCACGCCGAGGTCGAGTTTGCCCACCCGGCGAGCCTCGACTACCTGATCATGGAGATGCTGGGCGAAGACGACGGCTACGAGCGCACCAAGACCACCCTCAAGGCCCGGTTCCGCGACCGCGACCTCGCCTGGATGCGCCAGTTCGTCAAGCACCTGCCGCCTGAGCAGGGCGACTTCGTATCCGCTCAATTCAAGGCTGTCTGGTGGGGCATCGCCAATGGCGAAGAGCGCGAGATTTTCTACGTAGGGACCGAGCGCCGCGAGCTGCGTCCGTTCATCCAGCTGCCCGTCCATCGCACCACCAAGGTGCTGATGGACAAGTTCCGCGCGAGCTTCAAGGGCCACCGAATCGATCGCCAGGAATACTACATCGAGGAGTGATCCCGGCGCCCCCCGGGCGTATGCGGACCCTGCCTTGACGCCGCCTGTGTGATACGGACCATGGCGTCTCCCGACAATCAGTATTCCGGTGGCGAGGCGCGTTGATCTCAGATCAGACCAAAGCCGAGATCCTCGACAAAGCCGACATCGTCCAGGTGGTCGGCAAAGTCGTTACGCTCAAGAAGGCCGGGTCGATCTTCAAGGGGTTGTGCCCCTTCCACGACGAGAAGAGCCCATCTTTCACCGTCTCACCGGTCCGCCGCACGTATCACTGCTTCGGTTGCGGGGTGCATGGCGACGCCATCCGCTTCGTGATGGAGCAGAACGCGCTGAGCTTCCCCGAGGCGCTGCGCGACCTGGCGGGTCAGTTCGGCGTGCACGTGCCGGAGACGCGCCGTGAGGACCCGCAGCAGCGCGCCGCCCGCCAACAGAAGCGGTCGGAGACGGAGCGCCTCTTCGCTGCCCAGGGCGCGCTGACCGATTACTACACGCGGGCGCTGTTCGGCCCGACGGGTGACGCGGCCCGCCGCTATCTGGGCAAGCGTGAGATCTCGGTCGAGAGCGCCCAGGCCTTCCGCCTGGGGTGGGCTGATGGCGACACCCGCCGATTTGCAGAGTTCATGCAGGTCAGCCAGATCAGCCAAGCCGACATGATCGCGCTGGGCGTCTTGGTCATCCCGGAAGACCGCGCCGATCGCGCGGCTTTGCTCGGAGGCGGCTATCTGCGCTTCCGTCGGCGGCTGATGTTCCCCGTCGTCGATGTTCGCGGCATGGTGACCGGCTACAGTGGTCGCATCCTCGACGCCAACGCCAAATCTGCCAAGTACCTCAACTCGCCCGAGACGCCCTTGTTCACCAAGGGTGAGCAGCTTTATGGCGCGTATACCGCCCGCGCTGCGGGTCGCAAGGCCGGGCGTATTCTTCTGTGCGAGGGCAACGTCGACGTCATCGCGATGTGGCAGGCGGGGTTCACCAATACGGTCGCCGCCATGGGCACGGCGCTGACGCCTCAGCAGGTGCGGCTGGCCAAGCGCCTCAGCGACAACGTGGTCTGCATCATGGACGGTGACGCGGCGGGCGCGAAGGCGGCCTTTGCGAGCCTGCTGCCGTTCCTCGAGGCCGGCATGCAGCCCCGAGCCGTCATGCTGCCGCAGGGCGAGGATCCCGATTCATTTTTGAGCAGTGAGGGAGCCGAGACCCTGCGGGCCATGCTCGACGACGCCCCGCCCCTGCTCGACCTGCATATCGCCCGCACGACGAAGCGTCACCCGGCTGATCCCCCGGGACGCATCGCGGCCCTGCGCGACATCGCCCCAGCCCTGCGCGAGCTGTCCGATTCGCTCACGCAGACCCTGTATCGCGCCCAGGTCAGCACCGCGCTTGATCTACCGTTGGCCGTGATCGACGGCGCGATCGCCGAGGTCGAGCCGCCGGCCCCCGCCGCCAGCGCCGAGCCCTGGAAGGCCCCTGCCGCGCCCGAACCGGCGGCGCCCTGGGCCACTGAGCCGCCGGTGTGGGACGACGTGCCGCCGAATGATGAGCCGCCGCCTGAGGCCTGGATCGACAATTCGGCCCCGCCCACGGGCCTCGACCTGCTTGCGCAGCCGACCCGTACACCCACCCTCCACGACATCCCTCGATATGAAGTCGAACTCTGCGAATACATTGCGGAATACCCGCACTTGGCGCACCGTCTCGAGGCCGAAGATGCATTCAAATTCTTGACGAATGCCGGACTTGCTGATTTCCTTGTCCGCCTTTGTAGCCACGTCAGCAGTGGCGCACCCTTCAATGAGGACCGATTGTTACGCGATTACGACAAAATCGATAAATCGGTCGTAGCGTTCTGGCGAGAGCGACAAACACGCCACTCTGGACTCACTGAAAGCGATGCGGAGCGCGCCTTGGACGAGGCACGCATACGCACCGAGCAAGGGTGGCTTCGGCGTGAGCGTACCGCGTTGAGCAAGCAGCTCCGCGCGTTCAAGAGCCCGAATGCGAAGGCCCTGATGGCCCAGTATCAAACCTATGGGCAACGAATGAAGCAGCTCAATGCGCAGCTCATTCAAGCCAGTTCATCGAACGCCGAGGGAGCCCCGTGATTTCAGTCTCTCACGAGCAACGCCGAGTACGCGAGTTGATCCACCGTGGTCAAAGCAAAGGCTTTTTGACCAACGACGAGGTCAACAAGACGCTGCCACCCGGCTACCTCCCTGAGCAGCTCGACGAGCTGCTGACGACCCTCAAGCAGCTCGGCATCCGCGTGATCGATCGCGAGGAAGCCGCAGCGCGCCGCCGCAACAACAAGAAGGACGGTGACGAGGATTCGGCCTACGGGCGCACCAACGATCCTGTTCGCGTCTACCTGCGCAAGATGGGCTCGGTCTCGCTGCTCACTCGCGAGGGCGAGGTCGAGATCGCCAAGCGCATCGAGGCCGGCCAGCTCAAGATGCGCGACTCGGTGCTCTCGAGCCCGATCGCCATCAAGATGGCCCTCGATCTGATCCAGCGCGTCGAGCGGCATGCGGTTCGCCTCAAAGAGGTCGTCTCCGAGCCCGCCGAGGGCGAAGAGGTCATCGTGCCGCCGATGGAGCGTGTCATCACGCTGGGGGCCGAAGTGCGCAAGCTCGACAAAGAGCGGCGCAAGATCTCTGAGCGACTGGCAGGCGTGCAGCCCATGCGGGCGGCCTACCAAAAGCAGCTCGCGACGCGCTGCCGCAACAGCCGACTCAAGATCCGCGAGAAGCTCATCGAGATGGGCTTCCTCAAGCGCGTCATCGACCGGATGGCCTCTCGCATTCGCCTGCTGCAAGCGCGGCTGTCGAGCAGTGAAGAGAGCATCCGCGTCATCTGCAAGCGCCTGGGCGCGAAGAACGTGCAGACGCTGCGCGCCGACTTGCGCGCGCTGCGCCAAGCCGAAGATCCTGTGGTCATTCGGCGCCTCGTCTCGAAGTACCGGATCAAAGACCGCGTCTACCTGATCAATCAGGATCGCTCCGTCGCGCACGCCCAGCGCAAGCTGCGACGCGTCGAGATGGAGGCGGGCTGCACCGCGGCCGAGCTCAAGGCTTTGGCCCGCCAGATCGCCAAGCACGCCCGCGCGGCCGAGCGCGCTAAGACCGAGCTGGTCGAGGCCAACCTGCGCCTGGTCGTCAGCATCGCGAAGAAGTACACGAACCGTGGCCTGCAATTCCTTGATTTGATTCAAGAAGGCAACATCGGCCTGATGAAGGCCGTCGACAAGTTCGAGTACAAGCGCGGCTACAAGTTCAGCACCTACGCGACGTGGTGGATTCGCCAGGCGATCACCCGCGCAATCGCCGATCAGGCGCGCACGATCCGTATCCCGGTCCACATGATCGAGACGATCAACAAGCTCATCCGCACGAGCCGCTACCTCGTGCAAGAGATGGGGCGCGAGCCGACACCTGAAGAGATCGCCATCAAGATGGACCTGCCGCTCGACAAGGTGCGCAAGGTCCTCAAGATCGCGAAGGAGCCGATCAGCCTCGAGACGCCCATCGGCGAAGAGGAAGACTCGCACCTCGGCGACTTCATCGAAGACAAGAGCGCAGTCAGCCCCAGCGATGCGGTGATCAACCTCTCGCTGCAGGAGCAGACCCGCAAGGTGCTCGCCACGCTGACGCCGCGTGAAGAGAAGGTGCTGCGCATGCGCTTCGGCATCGGCGAGAAGTCCGACCACACGCTCGAAGAGGTGGGGCAGGACTTCGACGTCACCCGCGAGCGCATCCGCCAGATCGAGGCGAAGGCCCTACGCAAGCTGCGCCACCCGTCGCGCAGCAAACGACTTAAAGCCTTCGTCGATACCTGATAGGGTGCGTCCCCGTTCGCGAGCTTGCAGATTCGTCTACAGATTGCGAAGCGCGGGCCCATAGCTCAACGGTTAGAGCTGCCGGCTCATACCCGGCTGGTTCCAGGTTCGAATCCTGGTGGGCCCATCCATCCTGCCGCCCCCGGGCGGCCATTCGAGGCTACGGAGGCCGTTGATGCTCGAAGCGCTGTCGATCCTCGTTGAGCTGCAAACGCTCGACGATGCGCTGCAGGACACACGCGAATTGCGTGCGCGCCTGGAGAAGCTGCGGTCTGAGAACGAAGAGAGCCTCGAGATGTTCGCGGGCATGCTCGTCGTGCGTGCCGAGCGTATCGAAGAGGCCCGCAAGTTCTGCACGGCCAAAGAGAACGAGCTCAAGACCACCGAGGACGACATGCGGCGCTCGCGCGCTCGCCTGCCGAGCATCACCAATCAGCGTGAGCTCAACGCCCTCAACAAAGAGCTTGAGATCGGTCGGCGCAACCACACCAAGCGCACCGAAGAGCTGTCCAAGCTGCGCGCCGAGCTTGAAGAGGTCGAGACCGATCATCTCAAGAAGAGCGCCGAACGCGACGCCCTCTCTGAGCAGATGACCGCGCTTGAGACGCAGATGGTGTCGGATCTCGAAGAGAAGGACGGCAAGGCCGAAGCCGGCCAAGCGCAGCGCACCGCCATCAGCTCGAAGCTCGATAGGCCGCTGTTGTCGCGCTACAACCGCATCTCGAAGGGCCGAAACGGCTATGCCGTGGCGCTGTGCAACGATGGCAGCTGCGCGGGGTGCAACGTCGCGCCGCCGCCTCAGACCTTCATTCGGCTGCAAAAGCAGTTGACGGTCGAGAAGTGCAACAACTGCCAACGACTGCTCGTCTACACGGGCGTCGCAGTGGCAGAGAACGCCGCCTACGAAGCGGCCGAAGAAGAGGACGACTGACCTCTTATGAGGGTTCTTGCCCTCATAAGAGCTCTCGCTCTCACGAGGACTCAACATCTAGGGGAGTCCGACCAGCGCAGATGATCGCCGGCGCGCAAGCGCGGGAGGAAAGTCCGAGCTCCGCAGAGCATGGTGCTGGCTAACGGCCAGTCGGGGTGACTCGAAGGAAAGTGCCACAGAAAGCAAACCGCTGCGCGGCCTTCGGGCCCCTCAGTAAGGGTGAAAGGGTGCGGTAAGAGCGCACCGGGGTTCTGGTGACAGCGCCCGTCATGGCAAACCCCACCTGGAGCAAGGCCAAACGTAGAGCGTCTCGCATGACGAGGCCCGGGTGCTCGTCCGGCAGCTCTCAGTCAGGTCGCTCGATCGCCGAGGCAACTCGGTGGATAGATGAATGATCATCGCTGGCGTCGAGAGATCGGCGCCGGTTCCAGAACTCGGCTTACGCGCTGGTCGGAGACCCCGCCTTTCAATCCCATTCGATGCGCCGGCGTCAGGCCAACATCGACAAGGTCAGGCCATGAAGAAGAAGCCCGATCGAGACGTGGTTAGCCGGCATCGCCGAGCGACCTATGACTACGAAATCGATGAGAAGTTCGAGGCCGGCCTGGTCTTGGTCGGCTCCGAGGTCAAGAGCCTGCGCCTTGGCAGCGCGACGATCAGCGATGGCGCCTTCGTGACCTTCGAGAACGATGAGCTCTTCCTCATCGGCGCGCACATCCCCGAGTACCGCTACAGCAACCGCAACAACCACGAGCCGCGCCGCAAGCGAAAGCTCTTGCTCAACCGTCGGCAAATCAACAAGATCCGCCAACGGTTACAGGTCAATGGGTTCACGGGCGTGCCGATGGAGCTGTACTTCCGCGATGGCTGGGCGAAGCTTGAGTTCGGCTTGGGCAAGGGCAAGAAGCTCTACGATAAGCGCCAAGCCGAGCGACAGAAGCTCGACCGGCGCGAGAACCGCGACTTCGGGCGGTAGTCCGCAGCATCTCGCTTCGCGGCATCCCGCTGAACGCAAGAAGGGCCACGCCGAGCGTGGCCCTTCTTGCGTTTACGACAGCGCGTCAGCGCGCCCATCCCCAATTCGATCGGTCGCGTTCTCGATCTTGTCGCCTGCGGTCTGTGCGCCCTCGCTGACCGTCGCAGCTGCGGCTATCTCAGTTCGTCTTTAAGAGGCTGAAAACAGACGCTCCGCGCCCCCACATGCTCGCTGCAAAAACGCCGCCCCGAGAGCTCGAAGCGATGACGGCGACGACGAACGATGGCCCGTTTCAGACGCGTGCTGGGGCACACGGCGCTAATACGCTATTCGACCGCTGGTCGCGCAGCGCGGGGCGTACCCTATCCCGCTACTTTCGCGACAGAATTACGAACTACGGGTGCGTCGACCGGCCGCCCAGTCGTGGGTCGCCCGGTAAATAGTCCCCAGGCTTGTCCGTCCGCCCACCGGCGCTCATGACGGGCGCCACTCACGTTCTCGGCAAGTCGCCGAAAAGGAAGACCATGCGCATTCTCTCTCGAGTCGCCC
>JBNMOZ010000039.1:0-18054 GCA_051276005.1 Bradymonadia bacterium
ACAAGATCAAAGAGTATGCCGTCGATTTGTGAGCCCGGGCCCAAAGGAGCCCTTGAGGATTCGCATGCTAAGTGTTTGATGGCACTCTTTCCTTGACGGTTTGCCTGAACCGTCCGAAACTACACGAAGACGTGACGGGAATAATTCGACCAAGCGGGGATCGCCGTTTGGCTCGACAACCTGGAACGTCACGTCCGCGACCCTGCTCAGGAACGTGATTGCATGGCGAGAAGGAAGAACGCCCTCGGGCTCGACATCGGTTCCAGCTCTGTGAAGCTGGTGCAGTTGAGCGAGTCGTCGAAGGGCATTCAGTTGGCCAACTTCTCGATGGCACCTCTGCCGTCAGAGGCCATCGTCGATGGGGCGCTCATGAACTCGCCTGCGGTCGTCGATACGATCCAGGGCATGGTCGCCGCCCAGCGCCTTCGCACCAAGGACGTCGCCGTCTCGGTCAGTGGCCACTCGGTCATCATCAAGAAAATTTCGCTGCCGGCCATGACCCCCGAAGAGCTCCACGAGAGCATCAATTGGGAAGCCGAGCAGTACATCCCGTTCGACGTCAAAGACGTCTACCTCGACTATCAGATTTTGCAATCGCGCCCCGAGCAAGGACAAATGGACGTCCTGCTGGTGGCTGCGAAGCGCGAGATTGTCGACGAGTATGCGGGTGTCGTCCGCGAGGCAGGCTTGGTGCCCGTCTGCGTCGACGTCGATTGCTTCACGATTCAGAACGCGTTCGAGACCGCTTATGGCTTTCCACCTGGTGAAGCGGTGGTGCTCATCGATATCGGTGCCGCGACGTTGAACATCAACGTGATCTCCAACGGGATCACGACGTTCACCCGCGACATCTCGATGGGCGGCAACCAGTACACCGAAGAGATCCAAAAGCAGCTCGGCGTCACCTACGATGAGGCGGAAGCCTACAAGCTCGGTGGCGAGCAAGGCGTCGACGCTGACAGCGTCGTGCCCCAAGAGGTCGAGCGCGTTATGAAGCAGGTCAGTGATTCGATGGCGAGCGAGATTCACCGCTCCCTCGACTTCTATCTGGCGACCTCCTCCGAAGGCCGGCTTTCGAAGGTGTATCTCTCAGGCGGGACGGCAAAAGTGCCCTCGCTGGGACGCACCATCGAGCAGCGCGTCGGCGTTCAAGTCGAGCTGATGGATCCATTCCGGAACATTCAGATCGATCCCAAGCTGTTCAACCTCGACTACATCAACGAGGTGCGTCCTATCGCCTGCGTTGCGGTCGGGCTGGGCATGCGCAAGAAGGGCGATAAGGCGGGTCGATAGACGATGATTCGGATCAACCTGCTGCAATCAGAGTCTGGCCCATCCGGTGGGGGTGGGAAGGGCTTTATCGTCCTGGCCGTCGCCCTCATGGCCCTGCTCGGCGGCGCTTTGTACTATCTCCAGACCGAGGCACAGACCGAGCATAATCGGGTGCGCGACACCAACAAAGAGACCCAGAAGAAGATCACGAAGCTCCAGACAGAGACCAAAGAGGTCGCCGCGCTGGAGGCTGAGAAAGAGCAACTCGAGCGCCAGAAGCAGGTGCTTCAGGGCCTGATCGAGGGCAAAAACGGCCCGATCAACATGCTCTATGAGCTCTCTGAGATGCTCAAAGTCGAAGACGATCCTCAGAAGAAGCTCGCCCAGAAGAGCAAGGGTTGGAATCCCGAGTGGGATCCCAAACGCATGTGGATCGACCGGTTCCTCGAGAAGAGCCGAATCGTTCGGATCATCGGGCATGCCCGCAGCAACGAAGACGTGGCGGAGTTCCACCACCGTCTCGAGAGCTCGCGGCACTTCGTCGAGGTGAGGCTCAAGGTGTCCGAGACGGTCGAGTTCAAAGACATCGACGCCAAGTTCGTGCAGTTCACGATCGATATGGTCGTGCTGTACGGCAAAGCCGATGTGGTCCGCTACGCTCGGGGGGAACTCACCCTCGACAAGAAGAAACGATAAAGGGAGGGATGCGCGATGGCTGATTCCCTCGACCGGATGTCCTCAATCCCGTTGTCGCAGAAGGTTCTTCTGCTGATCATCGTGTTGGCTGGCATCGGCGCTGCTTGGTACTTCCTCATGTATGAGGAGGTGCAGGCGAACATCAAGACCGAGACCCGCAAGGTCAAGACGCTGCAGGATGAGCTCGCCAAGGAGCAGGACACCAAGCGTAACCTCGACCGCTACAAGAAAGAGATCGTCGAGCTGCGCCGCGAACGCGAAGACATGCGTCGCAGCCTGCCCGAGAGCGCCGAGATCGCCGACTTGCTGCAGCAGATTCACAGCGAAGCGAAGACGTCCGGTCTTGAGATTTCGCGATGGGAATCCGACACCACGACCCGTGAGTCGCTGTACGTGCGAATCCCGGTCAACATCAAGCTGACGGGCACCTTCCAGCAGATCTCGACCTTCTATTACAGCTTGGCGCGTCTGCAGCGCATTGTGAACATTGAAGACATCGAGCTGGTGTCTTTGCGCAAAGCAACGGACACGCAAGAAGAGCGTCTGGTCGCCAACAGCGTCGCGACCACCTTCCAGTACCTCCCGCCCGCCCAGGCGGCGCCCACGACGGCCAAAAAGGGCAAGAAGCCCAAGAAGGGCAAGAAGTGACGCGTTCAGTCTGGATCTTCACCTGCCTGCTGATGTGTGCGTCCGCGCTGCCCCTCATGGGCTGCAGCGAAGACGAGGTCGTGGCAAAGCAGCGCGGTCGCGGGTCTTCCAAGAAGGCCAAGAAGAAGGCGAAGGTTGCTGCGGCGGTCGTTGATATGACGCGCCTGCCCAAGAAGCTTCAAAACGCCAATTGGGACCCGCTCCCGGATCTTGCGCGGCGCATCAAGTACGCCCGCGATCCTTTCAAACCCTATATCGCCGACCTGGTCGTTCAGCAGGAGCCCGAGCCCGAAGTGGGCGAGCGCCTTTCGACCAAAATTCAGGAGCCCCCAGCGGGCCTGCAGCTCATCGCCATTATTTCGGGGACCGCCGTGCATCGCGCGATGGTCACCGACGCCAACGGGGTCGGCCACGTGCTGCGCCCGGGCGATATGGTTGGCGATGAGGTCGCCTATCAGGTGTCTCGGATCACGCGCAATGAGGTTCTCTTCAAGCCGATCCAGTCGCCGACCGCAGAGAAGAAGCTTGAGGATGTCCGCAAGACCCTCCGCTCTCAAGAGGAACTGCAGGAGCTAATGAAGTGAGGTTGGATTTCGAGATGCGCCCGACCCTCCGATCCCTGTTCTTCCTCGCCGTTGGTCTGCTCGCAGGCTCTCCGGCATGGGCTCAGGATCCGCTCAACCGACTCTCCAGCGTGAAGGTCGAAGAAGGCGACGACACCACCCGAATCGTGGTCAAGGGCGAGAAAGTGCCCGCCTTCACGGTCTTCAAGCTGAGCGATCCCGTCCGCCTTTTCATTGACGTGTCCAGCGCCGATCTGTCTGCGATCCAGACCCCGATCGAGGTGAATAACGGCGTGATCGGTGAGATCACGACGCTGCAGTTCACCGATGACGTCGCGACCGTCGCTCGATTGATCGTGGGGCTAAAGACCGACGCGCCCTACTCGGTCAAAGCCCGCGGCAACGACCTGGTCGTGACCATCGACGCCGCCAAGCGCACCGCGCGCAAGCCGGTCGCGTCTGTCGCTGCGGCTGGCGGAGCAGCCGTCGCGGCCGTCGCCGACGCTGAGCGTCGCGCCCGGTCGGCCGCTCAAAAGGCCCAAGAGGCTGAGGCCCGCGCGAGCGCTGCAGAGCAGCGCGCTCGTGACGCAGAACGCCGCGCCACGACCCTCGCCCAACTGCGTGTGCAGGACTCCGACGCCAAGGACGCAGCCGAGACCGCGAAGGCGGCAGCCGAGGCACAGGCTGCCGAGGCCCGCGCCAGCGTTCAGGAGGCGGAAGCCCGCGTTCGCGTCGCTGAGGCCCGCGCCGACGAAGCCCGCGTCGCCGAAGCTCAAGCCCGCAGTCAGAAAGATGCCGGCGCCGGCGCAAACACCGCCGCCCTCGCTCGCGCTCGGGAAGCCGAGTCTCGTGCCGCGGACGCAGAGGCCCGTGCTGCCGGCCTTGCCCGCGCTGTCGCTGAAGCCAAGTCGCAGACTCAGGCCGCTGTCGCCCGCGCCCAGCAGGCCGCCGCGAAGGCCAACGCCCGAATCGCCGCGACCAACGAAGCCGCTCGCGCAGCCGAGCAGCGCCTCGCCGAGGTCCGCAGCCAAGGCGGCGCCACGCAGGCCCGAATCGCAGCTGCCGAAGAGTCCGCCAAAGCTGCGCGCGCCGCTGCCGACCAGTCGAAGGCGCAGTCTGCCGCACAGGCGAGGGCTGCCAAGACCCAGATTGCAGCCGCAAACACCAGCGCCGCACAGGCCGACGCCCGCGCATTGACTGCCGCGAACGAGGCCGAGATGCAGGCCCGTTCGGCTGCGGCTGCTGCCCAGAAGGCGCAGAAAGCCGCCGACCGTCTGGCGCGCGCTGAGAGCCGCGCCGACGCGGCCGAGACGCGCGCTGCGCAGGCCGAAGCCCGCGCCACTGCCGCCGAGTCGGATCGCCAGCGGCTGTCGGCCGAGCTTGCCGCCATCGGACAGCAGCAGGCTGACGCTCACGCGCAGATAGTACGCCTTGAGGGCGAGCAGACCCGTTTGGCGGGCAACCTCAAGACCGCGCGCGCTGCGAAAGATGCGGAGCGATCCAAGGTCATCGAAGCGCAAGAGCGCGCTCGTCGCTCTGAGCTCGCCGCTGAGCGTGCACGTTTGACTCAGCTTGATTCGGCGAAGGCCTCCTCGGCGCTCGCCCAGCGTGTGACCGAGCTCAACACGCAGCTGCAGGCGGCCGAGGAGGTCGATTCAGGCTCCGAAGATGCCGCGCGCCTCAAGACTGAGCTCGCTGGCGCCCGCCGTGAAGGCGACACGCTGCGCGGTCAGCTCAAGAACCGTGACGACGAACTGAGCGCTGCCCGCTCTGAGGCCAGCCGCATCCGACAGGATGCCGAACGCCTGGGCGCCGAACTGGTCACAGCGCGGTCGTCGCGCGCCGACGCGGCTGAGACCCGCGCAGCGCAGGCCGAAGCTCGCGCCACAGCCGCCGAGTCGGATCGCCAGCGTCTGTCGGCTGAACTTGCCGCCATCGGACTGCAGCAGGCTGACGCCCGCGCCCAGATCGTGCGTCTTCAAAGCCAGCAGACCCGTTTGGCGGGCAACCTCAAGACGGCCCGCGCTGCGAAAGATGCGGAGCGCTCGAAGGTCATCGAGGCAGAGGAGCGCGCTCGTCGCTCTGAGCTCGCCGCTGAGCGCGCACGTTTGACTCAGCTTGATTCGGCGAAGGCCTCCTCGGCGCTCGCCCAACGTGTGACCGAGCTCAACACGCAGCTGCAGGCAGCCGAAGAGGTCGACTCAGCGTCCGACGACGCCGTGCGCCTCAAGACCGAGCTCGCTGGCGCCCGCCGTGAAGGCGATACGCTGCGCGGTCAACTCAAGAACCGTGACGACGAACTGAGCGCTGCCCGTTCTGAGGCCAGCCGCATCCGACAGGAAGCCGAACGCCTGGGCGCCGAGTTGGTCACAGCGCGGTCGTCTGTCACCGCCGCGCCCGTTGTCGTGGCGCCCCCGGCTGCCGCGACGCGCATCGTCAGCGTGAAGTTCGACGATTCAGCCGATCGCACCCGAATCCGCATTGGTATTGTGGGCCGCCCGCTCTTCAAGACCCTGCGCGAAGGTGAGCGGACCCGGATCCTTGAGTTCACGAACGCTCGGATCGACCCCGCTATCGAGCGCACACTCGATACGAGTGAGTTCCCCAGCGCCGTGCAGATCGTCTCGAGCTTCCAGGCGCCGCCGCCGGGTGAGCGAGTGCGGGTTGTCGTCACGCTCAACGAGCAGGTCGGCGACGACGTGATCATCGAGGGCAACTCGTTGGTCTGGGCATTCAACAAGCCCGCTGCGGCCTCGGCCGTGGTCAGCGCTGTCCCGCCGCCGCCCAAGTGGGCCGCGCCCATTCAGGATTTGGGGCCGCAGGACCCGGTCAAGTTCAACCAGCCCAAGGCCGCGGTCTATACCGGCACCGCGCAGGCTGGCTTCGGCGCGACGCGTCGCGTCAAGCCGAAGAAGACGCGCCGCTACAGCGGTCGCCGCATCAACATCGACATCAAAGATGGCGACATCCACAACATCCTTCGCCTGTTGGCGAAGGAAGGCAACGTCAACATCGTCACCAGCGACGACGTCAAGGGCACGGTCACCGTACACCTCAAGCTGGTGCCCTGGGATCAGGCGCTCGACATCATCTTGCGCACCAAGAGCCTCGGCATGGTGCGCGAAGGCGACATCATTCGCGTCGCGCCCGCCAAGACGCTGGCCGAGGAGCGTGACCTGGCCTTGCGAGCCCTCGAGGTCAAAGAGAAGCTCAAGCCGCTGCGTGTGAAGTTGATTTCGGTCAACTATGCATCGGCGTCCGACCTCTTGCCCCGCGTGCGCAGCGTGTTGTCGGACCGCGGCAAGGCCGAGTTCGACAAGCGCACCAACACGGTCATCGTCAACGACGTGATTGAGAACGTCGAAGCGGCCGAAGACATCATCAGCCGGCTCGACACTCAGACGCCGCAGGTGCTCATCGAAGCCCGCATCGTCGAGGTCAACACGGTCAACGTGCGCCAGTTCGGCATCCAGTGGGGTGGTCAGGCACTGCTCTCACCCGCTCTGGGCAACGAGACTGGCCTGCGGTTCCCGAGCGTTGTGGGTCTGCGCGGTGGCGCCGACGATATCCAGACGCCGTCAAATGGCACGGCGACCACGCCAAACTTCATCGTCAACCTGCCGGCGCAGGCCGGTGGCGGCAGCGGTGGTGTGCTCGGCATGACCTTCGGCAGCATCGATGGCGCCTTCAACCTCAACGTCCGGCTCTCGGCCCTTGAGAACCGCGGCACCGTGAAGATCGTCTCCAGCCCGAAGATCACGACGCTCGACAACAAGAAGGCGACCATCTCGCAGGGCGTCAGTATCCCGATCAGCCAAGTCTCGGCGGCCGGTACGCAGACAGTGTTCTTCGACGCCGACCTCAAGCTTGAGGTGACCCCGCAGGTCACTCAGGACGGCAACATCTATCTGCAGCTGCTCGTCGAGAACAACACGCCCGACTTCCAGAACGTCGGCGCGCGTGGCGACCCCACGATCCTCAAGAAGGAAGCCGAGACCGAGCTGCTGCTCAAGGACGGCGATACGACCGTCATCGGTGGCATCTACTCAAGCAACGCGGGCACGAACACCTCAGAGGTGCCGTACTTGGCGAGCATCCCGATCCTTGGCGCGCTGTTTCGTAACTATCAAGAGAACGATCGGCGCACCGAGCTGCTGATCTTCATCACCCCCCGCATCGTCAACCGCTCTGCGGCCCAGGTGCGGACCACCCGCTGACCGGGTGCAGAGCAAGCAACCAGCGTATGTGCTGCTGTCCGGGTTCATGGGCGTCGGCAAGTCGACGATAGGCCCGCCGTTGGCGCGGTCTTTATCCTGTGCCTTCATCGACCTCGATCGGGTCATCACGGCTCACGCCGGGAGCTGCGTGCGCACCATCTTCAAGCATGAAGGCGAAGCGGGCTTCCGGTCACGGGAGAGGGCCGCGCTGCGCAGTGTGCTCGATGGTCCTGGTGGTGTCGTCGCGCTCGGCGGCGGTACGCTCGTCGATCCGCAGCTGCGGGCATATGCGCGGGCGTCCGCCTCGGTCATCACTCTGACGGCGACCCCCGACTCCTTGCGCACCCGATTGGCTGGCGACGCCGCGACAGCGCGCCCCTTGCTTGGGGCCGATCTTGAAGAGCGACTGCATCAGCGCGCCGCGGCCTACGCCGACGCCGATGTCCAGGTGGCGACTGACGCACGTGGTGTCGACGCAATTTGCGCCGAGATTCTCGCGGTCTTGGGGCAGGCGGCATGAGCTGTACGCTTCAAATTTGCACTCTCAGTCGCACCTATCCCGTCTACATCCGTCATGCGGCGCGCGCAGAGTCGTTGCAGTGCGTCGCCGCCGAGGTTGGCACGGCGCGGGCCTTTGTCATCACCGACGAGACGGTTGGCGAGCTGCATGCTGCGGCGTGGACGAGAGACCTGATCGAATTGGGCGTCGATGCCCGGCTGCTGATCATGGCGCCGGGCGAGGCGAACAAGACGCTGACCACGGTGGGTCGCCTTGCAGCCGAGTGCATTGAGGGCGGCGCCGATCGCGGCAGCGTCATCATCGCGTTTGGCGGCGGCATCGTGGGCGACGTCGCTGGCTTTGTCGCGGCGACCCTCTTGCGTGGCGTGCGCTGGATTCAGGTCCCCACCACGCTCTTGGCGCAGGTCGACAGCAGCGTGGGCGGCAAGACGGGCGTCAACCATTCAGGTGGCAAGAACCTCGTCGGCGCGTTTCATCAGCCGCAATTGGTTTTCGCCGATACGGCCTGGTTCGCGACCCTGCCGCCGCGTGAGGTTCGCGCTGGCATGGCCGAGGCGATCAAGCACGCGGCGATCGCTGACGTGACCCTGTTCGCGCAGATCTCTG
The DNA here is from genome assembly GCA_051276005.1 of Bradymonadia bacterium. Lineage (GTDB taxonomy): Bacteria > Myxococcota_A > Bradymonadia > UBA7976 > UBA1532 > JBNMOZ01. The sequence goes on from JBNMOZ010000039.1 coordinate 8,523, forward strand.
CCGCAAATCGGGCATTCGAGGCGAGCCGCTCAGCGGACGTCACGGCCCTGATCGCAGGCGCTATTCGCGTCAAAGCCGAGGTGGTCGCTGAGGACGAGCGGGAGCACGGACGCCGCGCGATCCTCAACTTCGGGCACACCCTCGGGCACGCGCTTGAAGCGACCTGGCCTGGGCGGTGGCGGCATGGCGAAGCGGTCGCGCTGGGCATGGCCTTCGACGTCGAGCGCTGTCATTTTCGCGCTCTGATAAGCGGCGAGGAGCGCGCGATCATGCAGCGGACCCTCGCCGAATGCGGGCTCCCGAGCGACTGGCGGGCATTGATTACGCCCGACGTGCTCGACAAGGTGGCGCGCGACAAGAAGATTCGTGGAGAATACGTCAACGATGTTCTGTTGGACGGCCTGGGGCACGCGCGCATTGAGCGTATTGCGCTGACGGCTTGGCAGCAGATGGCGCGCAGCCTGGCGGCACGCGGTTGAAGAGGAGGCGATGATGCGGACGAACAGGTTCAGCGTGGCGTTCGGCTTGGCGTTTTTGGGGCTGATGGCGCTCAGCGGCTGCGAAGACCGCAACGTCAGCTTGCAGATCCTCCAGATGGAGGTCGATGGGCGCTGCTCGTTGGAGGCGGCGGGCGGCTCAACCCAGATCCGCGGCCTCAGCGAGGGGCGCGTCGATCTGGTCACATCTGGCAGCTATGCGGTCTTCCCCCGCGTGCAGAACAACATGCTCGACGTGACGATCGTACAGAGCTTTCGGGCCCAGGACGGTCGAATCGACACCCATGATGTTGTGCTCTCGTCGGCGACGGTGCGCTACACGACGCTCGACCCGATCAGCGTCGAGTTCCCCGAGACGCGTGATCTGCCCATCAGCGGTACGATTCAGGTCGACGGCACGGCTGTGCTGGGGCTGACGGTCTTTACGCCGTCGATGGTCGCCGAGCTGCGCCAGGCCGTTGAGTTCCTGCGACCCAACGCCCAGGGCCAGCTCGTCGCGATTCGCCACTCGGTGCTCTTCCAGCTGGGCGTTACGCTCAACGGCCGGACCATCGACGGCACGACCGTGAACAGCAACGAGTTCATCTTCCCGGTGCGCGTCTGCAACGGCTGCCTGATCGAGTATCCGCCCGAAGCGGTCGATACGACGCAGGCCGTGCCCAACTGCTTGCTGCTGGGTGCCGCCGACGACGACGCCCCGGGCTCCGAACGACTGTCCTGCCAGACGCCGGGCACCGACAACGTCGGGGTTGACTGCCGGGAGTGCGGTGCGGGTCTCGCAGTCGACGCTTTCGCTCGCCAGCTCTGCCAGCCCCCGACCGGCCTGGGCCTCTAGCCTGGGTGTCTGGGGCGCTCCGATGGAACGCTGAACAGGAGAACACCACTGTGTTCGAAGAGACGCTCAAGCAGCTCGTCGGCCGGTTCGACAACGCCAGAGGGGCCGCGGTCCTCAACCTCGACGGTCTCGTGATCGAAGCCGTTGATGGAGAGGGCAACGGCTGCACGCCCGAGACCGCCATCGTCGAGTACGCGCAGGTCTTCAAGCAGCTGCTTGGGGTGCGCGATGCTGTCTCGATGGGCAAGATCGATCGCCTGACCATCGATGGCAGCGAGCAGCTTGGCCTGGTGCGCGTTCTATCGCCGCATTACGTCGTGGCGCTGAGCCTGCCGGCGGGCGAGGTACCGTCGAACAAGGCCCACTTCTACCTTCGGCTCGCAGCGCCAGACCTTGCCCGCGAACTCTAAGGTCGGCTCCAGCTCGTCTGGCAGCGAAGGCCCATCGGACGCGGCGCTTCAGGTGCTCATCCTCAACGGCCCCAACCTTGACCAGCTCGGTCGTCGTGAGCCCGAAACATATGGGCAATCGACGCTCGCCGACATCGAGGCAGCGCTGCATCTCACCGCAGCGCAGCTTGGGCTCAAGTTGCACTGCGTACAAAGCAATCACGAAGGCGTGCTGATCGACGCGATCCATGCCGCGCGTGACACCTGCGCGGGCATCGTCATCAACCCCGCTGGCTATGGCCACACCAGCGTCGCGCTGCGGGATGCACTCAGTTGCAGCCCGCTGCCCGCCGTCGAGGTGCACCTGAGCAACATTCACCGCCGCGAGCCGTTTCGGCACCAAACCTACACGGCCGCGGCTGCGCTTGGCGTCATCAGCGGCCTGGGCGCGCAGGGATACCATCTTGCGCTGCGGGCGCTGGTGGCCTACTTCGGACGTGAACGAATCGCCTGACCGGAGCATGACACGTGTATCAGACCAATGAGTTCCGTAAGAACCTGAAGATCGAGTACGAGGGCAGCCTCTGGATCATCGTTGACTGCCAGCACGTCAAGCCAGGCAAGGGGGTCGCGTTCGTCAAGACGCGGCTCAAGAACCTCATCGACGCCCGCACCGTTGACGTCAACTTTCGATCCGGTGACAAGGTCGGGCGCCCTGATGTGAGCGAAGTCACGATGCAGGCGCTCTACAGTGACGGCGAGTCGTGGCACTTCATGAACGAAGAGACCTACGAGCAGTTCGCTATTCGGCTGGAAGATCTGGGCGAGGCAGCCCGGTGGCTTAAAGACAACGTCAGCGTCGGCGTGCTCATCTACAACGAGCGCCCGATCGACGTCTCTGTGCCCAACTTCGTCGAGCTTGAGATCACCTCGTGCGAGCCTGGCGTCCGCGGCGACACGGCTCAGGGCACGACCAAGCCGGCGACCTTGTCGACGGGCGCGATCGTGCAGGTGCCTCTCTTCGTCGAAGAAGGCGAGACCATCAAGGTCGATACGCGTACGGCTGAGTACTCGTCGCGCGTCAGTCGCTGACCGCGCTCGTGCCCACCCGACAGTCGATATCGGCTTTTGTCGAGCGCGCACCTTGACGCATTCGGGGCCGCTTCCTACCATCGGGCCGCGGCCGCGGCCACGGCAGTGTGCCGAGCCCCCTCACGGCTCGCCTGAGGCAACCTGAGAGTGGCGATCAACAAGAACAAGCTCATCGCCTCGGCGCAGCGGTTGACCCAGCGTGGTCAACTCGACCGAGCCATCCGCGAATATCGGACGATCGTCGAAAACGATCCCGATGATGTGCGCGTGTGGATGAAGATCGGTGCGCTCTACGTGCGCAAGGGTGCGACCCAGCATGCGGTCGCCACCTACAACCGCGTCGCAGCCTACTACCAAGACAACGGCCACCATCAGAAGGCGGCCGCGGTCTACAAGCAGATCATCGGCCTGGTGCCCGGCGCCATCGATGCTCATCTGAGCCTCGCCGACGTGCTCGCTCGCTTGGGCCAGAACACCGAAGCCGTCAACGAATTGCAGATCGTCGTGGGCTCGTATGAGCGCGAGGGTCGGCACCGTGACAGCTGTGAGTTGCTCGCGCGTATTGTCGATCTGGCGCCCGATGAGGAGGCGAACCGTATTCGTCTGGCCGAGGCTTATGCCCGTCAGAAGGACGAAGCGGGGGCCACGCGCGAGTTCAAGACGGTGCTTGACCAGCTGCACGGCAATCGCCGCCTTGACGACTTCATTCAGGTGGCCGAGCGCCTGCTGTACCTGGCGCCAGACGAGATCGATACGGTCCGGCGTCTCGCTGAGGTCTATCTGCAGCGCCACCAGCCCAAGCGTGCGCTTGGGCGGTTACAGGTGCTCTTCCAGAGCGATCCCTCCGATACCGACGTGCTTGAGATGCTCGGTCAGGCGTTCAACGATCTTGGATATCGCGGCAAAGCGATCTCGGTGTATCGCGAGTTGGCGCGCATCCAGGGTGCGCGCGGCGATGACAGCGCACGGCTCAACGCGTTTCGGTCTCTGCTCGCCATCGACCCCATGGATCCTGAGGCCCTTGAAGCGACGGGTGCCAGCGATCCGCTGAGCATGCCGCCGACTGGGCGCCGCGTCGAAGTGAGCGTAACGCCTCGGGCCGAAGAGCCGGCCTTTGAGGGCGACCATTTGGCGCGCTTCATTGAAGACGCGCAGCTCTACGTCAAGTACAGCCTCAACGATTATGCGATGGCGCGCATCGAGCGCGCGCTCAGCGCTTCGCCAGAGAACATCGATGCGTTGGCGCTGAAGGCTGAGGTGATGCTCGCCCGCGAGCAGCTGGGCGAGGCCGCTCAACTGTACACCCAGCTCTCCGAGCTGACGTCGGGCGAGCAGGCGATGAGCTTCTTGGGCAAGCTCATCGAGCTGCGGCCCGACGATATCGATGCGCGCGCTCGGTTGCGCAGCATCAGCGGCGATATGGCCTCTGATCGGGGCAAGGTCATCTCGCTCTCTCCGTCGCCGGCTGAGAGCGTCGAAGGCTTCGAGGTTGAGCTCAACTTCGACGGCATGGACTTCGACGACGGTCTGCAGAACGCTGCGGCGTTCGGTGCTGAGACGGCCCAGGCAGAGAGCGACTTCGACTTCGAGCTCGACCTCGACGCGCTTGACCCGCTGCCCGATGACGACGCGTTCAGCGATCTGCTCGGTGGTGACGAGTCACCCGCAGCCGAAAAGGCCGCTGACATTTCGCGGCGCGCGTTCGGTGACCTGTCGAGTGATGACGAGTTCGGCGACCTGCTCGAACCTGACGCGTCGACGTCACTGGGCGCGAACGAATACGACGATGAGTTTGGCGATTTGCTCGGCGGCAATGGCTTCGCCTTGCCGACGGCCGAAGCTGTGCCTGACGATGATGCGTTCGGCGACCTGCTGGCCGGTGCGCCTGTGCCCGACGATGATGCGTTTGGCGATCTGCTGGCGCCGCCACCCACGGTTCGACGCGACGCGAGCGTCTTGCTCGCCGCCAGACCATCTCAGACCGCGGGCGATCGTAGCTTTGGTGCGGATGGCTTCGGCGAAGCTGGCTTCGGCGAGGATGGCTTCGGCGACGCTGGCTTCGGCGAAGATGGCTTCGGCGACGATGGCGTCGGCGAGGATGACGTCGGCGCAGACGACTTCGGCGATCTGCTGGGCCCGCCAGACGCGCCGCTCGCCAATGGAATCTTCTCGCCGCCGCCGCCTCTTGCCGACCGTGCGGACGATATGGTGGCCGCTGACCAACCCGCGCCCGCGGACGACAGCTTCGGCGATTTGCTCTGTGACCTGGACTACGACGGGTTGGATGATGACGAGGTCAATCAGACCGCCGAGGTGATGGCTGTCAGCGAAGCCGAAGCCATCGACGATGCCCTCGCGGCGGCCGTCGATGACGAGGCGCGCCGCCAGAGCGCGATGATCGCTGCGGTCTCGGACGTCGACTTCGCTGCATTGCCACCGTCGAATGCGCCGCCGCCTGCCGGCTTCGATTTGCCTGGGTCGCGCCGTTCAGGGGGATTGCGCCGCTCACTGCGGCCACGCCACTCAAGTGGTGCACCGCCGGCGGTGATCGACCGCGGAGCGTTCGATGTGAACACGTCGGAATCCCTTGAGGTCGACCTGGAGGGTTTCGATGACGTCAGCTTCGAGGGCATGTTCGACGACGCGCAAATCTCGCCGCTTGATGATGAGATGTTCAGTGCCTTCGACGAGCAGGCGGCCCAGCCCGAAGAGTTTGGCTCCGAGGTGGTTGTTGCGTCGCTGCCCGGCGTAATGGACAGCGTCGCCCTCAGCATCGATTTGGTCGACGACGACATTGTCGAGCTTGACGATGACGAGTTCGAGATCGAAGAGGTCAGCGCGGCGCCTGGACACATGCCTGATTCGGCCGCGCCACCGCCACCGCCACCGCCACCGCCGGCCAAATCGACCGAGGGCCTGCGCGATCGACTTGCACGGTTGGCGGCGCCCGCGGCCAAACGCCCCGCACCGCCGCCCATCCCGGGTGGAGGCCTCTTTGAGATGCGTGGGGCGGTCAGCGACCCGCAGGCATCGGTGCCACCCGTTCACGTTGGCGGGGGTGTCGCTGGCTCCGAGTTCGTCAATATCAGCGCTGACGTCGAGTGGGCCGAGTTGGCCCTCGACCTGCCGCGTTTGGATGCGTTGTTGGCCAACGGTGACGTCTCTGGCGGCCGAGCACTGCTCAGCGAGCTCAACCAGGAGCATCCCGGCCACCCCGCGTTGAGTGAACGCCTCGATCGCATCCTGTCGATCGAGTCTGGGCCGGGCATGCGTCAGCAAAGCGGCTCGCTGCCGCTGCCTTTGCCGATCACCGGCGTGCGGTCAGCTGATGTTTCAGCGCCGCCCGCGCCGGCGCTTGAGCCGTCCTTCTCGGGCCCGATTGCCGCGCGCGAGTTGGGCACCGATGACGATGCAGATACCGCGTTCGGCGCAGCGTTCGTCGGTGGCCGTGGTCTGCTCAGCAGCGTGGGCGTGCAGTCGACTCGTCAAGGTATGCGGTCTGCGGAGCCTGTCGATCAGGGCGACGACTTCGACTTCGGTACGATCCAGGGATCGACGATCAGCGAGCTGGCCGAAGACGACGCGATGACTCACTTCGACCTGGGTGCCGCCTTTAAAGAGATGGGCCGCTACGAGAAGTCCATTGAGCAGCTCGAGCTGGCGCGCCAGAACAGCGACCTGTACGCCGAGGCGACGCGTGTGTTGGCGTCGGCGCATCATGAGTGTGGCCAGAGCGAGAAGGCAGTCGAGCTGCTGCGCGAGGCCATTGGTGACGAGCGGGTCATCCAAGCGGCGCAACTGGGCTTGCGGTATGAGCTGGCGGGTGTCTTCGAGACAATCGGCCGCCACGCTGATGCGGCCGTCGAACTGCGGCTCATTGCCCAGGCGGGCTCCGACGACTTCCCTGACGTCGCGTCGCGCCTCGCCCGTCTATCGCAGATCTAATGTACCCGCGCTTTGACGCGCTGGGTCTTTGCGACACGCCATTCATTTGCGTCGAAAAGCCGCCAGGCTGATCCAAACGGCGCGCACGGACTAAACATGAATGTATCGCTCGTTGCGGCAAGCGCCGCCCGAGCACACGTTTTACCGAGGAGTTCCCATGCGACGTACTGCCACTGAAGCACTCATCAAGCAGGTTCTCGGCGATGACTACACGCTGCTCGACATCGTCCATTATCAGCTGAGCGAAGAGATTGGCGATCCAGGCGGCACGGCCGTATCGCTGCGACTCAGACACGCCGGCGGCGACATCGACATCGCCGGCAAGGGGGTCGGCTTCATCGAGGGCGCCTGCCAGGGGCTGATCGCCCACTACACCAAAGAGTATCAGTCGCTGCGCACGATTCAGTTCACGGGGTTTGAAGTCACCGGCAAGATGGACACCGGACAAAACCAGGGGCTCGACGCCGAGGCGTTGGTGACGCTGACGGTGCAAAACTCCGCGGGGCACAGCTTCGTGTTTATGGCCGAGGGGCGCAGCACTGTGGCGTGCTCTCTTGAGGCCGTCGTGGGCGCCGTCGAGTTCTTCGTCAACTCCGAGCGCGCCTTCCGCCGGGTACACGCCGCGCTCGTCGACGCCCGGTCACGCAATCGCGCCGACCTGATCCAGAGCTACACGGCCAAGCTCGCGGAGCTGGTCAAGACGACGAGCTATTCCGAGGTCATCGAGCGCATTCGTCGCGAGAGCCTCTAGCGCGCGCTGCGCCCCGCCCGGTGCGCGATTGGAGGAGGCTGCTTGTAGGGCTCCGCCCTGCGGTGGCATCGTGCCGCCATGCAGACCGCGCCGCTCCGTCTCGACCACTTCAGCACCACCGGCCTGGCCGCTTGGCTGGCCGCACACCCCCGCGGCGCCGCGGTGTTGTGGCCCATTGGCAGCGTCGAGCCGCACGGGCCGCATCTGCCGCTCGCCACCGACACGATCTTGGCGACGCGCAACGCTGAACAGGCCGCCCGCGCGCTGCGTGCCGAGGGCATCGCGACCGTCGTCGCGCCCCCGTTGCCGTATGGCGTGACCGACTTCGCCGCGGGCTTCCCGGGCGCGGTCAGCCTGCCCATCGATACGCTGGTGTCGATCCTTGTCGCAGGCACCACGGCGTTCCTGCGTGATGGCTTCGCGCACGTATGCTGGATCAATCATCACCTCGAACCTGGGCAGCTCGCTGCGATCGCGAAGGCCAAGGCGCAAGCCGTTGATCTCTTTGGTGAAGCCGCAGTCAGTGCGCCCCAGGTTGTCAGCCGGCGTTGGGGACGCAAGCTCACCGACGAGTTCAAGTCTGGGGCCTGCCATGCGGGCTGCTACGAGACCTCGCTCGTGCTGGCCGAGATCCCCGATTTGGTGGATATGCGCGCTGCGCGGGCCCTGCCCGAGGTGCCCATCAGCCTGAGCGTGGCGATCGCCGATGGCGCCGAGACCTTCTTGGCGGCCGGCGCCGACGCGGCGTACACGGGCGCGCCCGAGCACGCGACCGCCACCGAGGGCGAGTCGACCTACGCTGTCTTCAGCGAGATGGTGGTCACCGAAGTGCGCGAGCACCTGGCCGCAGGCCGCGCCGCTGCCGCTCAGCCCGCCCCGCAAATTTCTTCAGAAAAGGACCCCGCATGAACGCCTTGTTGGACCTGTTCGCCGTCGATGCGCAGCTCAGCGAAGAGAACCGCATGGTGCGCGACAGCGTGCGCGGCTTCGCCCGCAAAGTCTTCGAGCCCCGCGTCGCCCAGTGCTTCCTCGATGAGACGTTTCCCGACGACCTGATCCCGCAGATCGGTGCCCTCGGTGTGCTCGGCGCCAACCTGCATGGCTACGGCTGCGCGGGCATGGACGCGACGGGCTATGGCGTCGCGATGCGCGAGTTGGAGTACGTCGACAGCGGCCTGCGCAGCTTCGCGAGCGTGCAGGGCGCGTTGTGCATGTACCCGATCTACGCCTTCGGCACCGAGGCGCAGAAAGAGAAGTTCCTGCCGCGCATGGCGACCGGCGAGCTGATCGGCTGCTTTGGTTTGACCGAGCCCGACAGCGGCAGCGATCCCAGCAGCATGCGCACCGTGGCCAAGAAGGTCGCCGGCGGCTGGGTGCTCAACGGCGCCAAGATGTGGATCACCAACGCGCCCATCGCCGGGCTCGCCATCGTGTGGGCAAAAACAGAGGAGGACGGCGTGGCGGGGCCGGTCCGTGGCTTCATCGTCGAGCGCGGTTTTGAGGGCTTTGAGACCGTGAAGATGACCGGCAAGCTGAGCCTGCGGGCCTCATGGACCGGCGAGATCGTGCTCGAAGATTGTCATGTGCCTGACGCGAACATGCTGCCGGGGGTCAAGGGGCTCAAGGGGCCGCTGTCGTGCCTGACGCAGGCGCGGTTTGGCATCGCTTGGGGCGTCCTTGGCGCGGCGCTGAGCTGTTTCGAGACCGCACAGCGCTACAGCGTCGAGCGGGTGCAGTTCGGCCGGCCGATCGGTGGGTTCCAGCTCACCCAGAAGAAGCTCGTCGACATGGGCGCGCGCATCGTCACCGGGCATCTGCTGGCCATGCACCTCAGCGCGCTCAAGGACGCCGGCACGCTCACCCCGATCCAGGTCAGCCTGGGCAAGCGCGAGAACGTGCAGGCCGCCCTCGACATCGCCCGCGAATCGCGCAGCATCTTGGGCGGCAACGGGATCATGAGCGAGTACCCGATCCAGCGCCACAGCATGAACCTCGAGAGCGTCTACACCTACGAGGGCACCCA